>NZ_JBEYFS010000161.1:0-28841 GCF_040634475.1 Streptomyces sp. NPDC007095 | reverse complement strand
CCTCGTACTGGACGTACTTGGGTCTGTGCCTGGTGCGGTGAGAGTGCGTGCATGGCGTCGCGGGGCAGACGGGAATTTGACGACAGGGCCTAGCGCGCCCACGCTGCTCCACCCGTCCTCGGTGGCGATGTGATCGTGAAGCCACGCCGCCGTGGCTTCGCGGCCCTTGTTGCCACTACGAAGCACCGAGCCGGGGCAGTGGCGTCAGCGGGTCCGCCTTGGTCCTGCCATCCGCCCGCCCCGGAACAAGGGCCACATCACGGTGCACACGGGAAGGCGGAGTGCTCGCATCTGGTCGTCGTCTGGTTCTCGCCCTTACTCGTTCGAGTTCGGTGCTCCCAGCGGCAGCCAGCCTCGTTCGGCTGCGCGCAGCGCGATCTGGAAGCGTGTTCTGGCGCCCAGTGCGCTGCCGGCCTCGCTCACGTGCTTCTGCACGGTGCGGCGGCTGATGTTGAGTACCCGGGCGATGGCGTCGTCCTTCATCCCGGTCGCCATGAGGTCGAGGATCGCCTGGGTTCGTTCGTCGATCTGCGTCGTCTCCCGGGTCTGGCGGGGAGCGGGCCAGTCCTGCCGACTTTCCAGTGACACCGGCACGGCGTGCTTCCAGATAGCCTCGAACAGCGCGGCGAGTGCGTCGATGAGGGCAGGTGAGCGGACCTCGAGGGACCCTGCCGAGGGGCGGTCGTCGTGCAGGGGCAAGAGGGCGGCGGTCCGGTCGAACAGGACCAGTTTGACGGGAAGTCGGGAGCTGAGCCGGAATTCGCCGCCTCTGGCGCTGCCCCGCAGCGCCGTCTCCAGTGACACCGTGTCCGTGAAGCCCTCGGTGTCGTAGACCGACCGCAGCCGTATTCCCTCACGGAACTCCGGCTGCGCGGCGTCCCCATGACCGGAGGCATCCGCGGGCCCGGTCACATAGGGCGGCTTGGCCAGGTGCAGTACTTCTTGGGTGCTGCCCTTGAGGAGATGCGCATAGCGTGCGGTGACCTCCTCGTTGTCTTCCAAGACTTCCACCAGGTGCGGAGCCTGCGGGCGGGCCGCGAAGTCGTAGATCTCGTGAAGCTGCTCCACGTAGATCTCGGCCTGGGCCAGTTCGGCGCGCCTGCGGGCCAGCAGGGAGCCCAGGGACGAACGTGGTGGACCGGCCTTCCACCGCGGGGGCCGGCCGGCGATGGGTATGACCAGGAGTGCGTCCTCCAGAGACCGCAGTGCCGTCTCGACCTCTTCGCGCGACGCGCCGACCGCGGCCGCCACGGTGAGGGAACCGGCGGGGGCGTGGCCAACCAGGTACTCCAGGACGCGGCCGCTGAGCGCGTCCAGCCCGATTCCGGCCCAGGGGCTGTCCGACGTCACATCCATGCAGCCTGACACTCCTGCTGTAGTGCGCATCGGTGTTGAACGTATCTCTGCGCAGCCGCCCGCGGGACGCAGCGCATGTGGGCAATTGCGCGAATCCGCGACGGGCGGATCTTGTCGCACATGACGCGACACCGTCAAGGTGGGCACGCTCCCACCAGTCCCGAAGACGCGACTGGCCCTGCGCATCATCCGCCGGTCCGACCGTTCAAGTCGAGGGAATCCTTTGACACACCACCCGTCTGGAAGACGGCGCCGCCTGCTCGTGCTCGCGGCAGCCCTTCTGGTCACAGCAGCGACCCCGCATGTGGCCTCCTCCGCTGACACCTCGCCGGCCAACAGTTCGGCCGGCGCCACCCGCACTGCTGACAACGTTGCCGCGACCGTCGTCACCCTCATCACCGGCGACAAGGTAACCGTGGGCCCAGAGCGGGCGACGAGCCCGGCACGCTCACCGTTCAGGGTCCCGACGGGGAGCCCACCGGCGCCCGCGTGCTGACCGTGGGCGGCGACACCTACGTCTATCCCGACTCCGCCCGCCCCTACCTGGCGTCCGGCGTCCTGGACGACCAACTCTTCAACGTCTCCCGTCTCGTGGCCGACGGCTACGACGACGCGGCGCTCACGCACCTGCCCCTCATCGTCACCTACGGCGGCAAGGAGGCGTCCGTCTCCACCTTGCGCAGGCGCGCCGTCGCCATGCAGGGTGACGCCACGGACGTACGTCCCCTCACCAGCGTCAACGGGGTGGCCTTCGCCGCGGACCGCGAGGACACCGACGCCCTGTGGAGCGCGCTCACCGGCACCGAGTCCGACTCCGCGAAGGCGCCGGGCGCCCACGCCGACGCGGTCTTGCACGGCGGCGTCGCCAAGGTCTGGCTCGACGGCCGGGCCGAGGCCACCCTCAGTGACTCGGTCGCCCAGATCGGCGCCCCCGAGGTCTGGGCGGGCGGCAACACCGGCAACGGTGTCGACGTGGCCGTCCTCGACACCGGCTACGACCCGGGCCACCCCGACCTGAAGGACGCGGTCGTGGACAGCGACAGCTTCGTCCCCGGCGAGGACGTCACCGACCGCAGCGGCCACGGCACACACGTCGCCTCCACCATCGCCGGCAGCGGCGCCGCCTCCGACGGCAAGGAGAAGGGCGTCGCACCCGGCGTCGACCTGCACGTCGGCAAGGTCCTCTCCAACGAGGGCTACGGCTACGACTCCTGGATCCTGGCGGGCATGGAGTGGGCCGCCCGCGACGTCCACGCCCGGGTCATCAGCATGAGCCTGGGCAGCAGCGAGAACGCCGACGGCGACACAGTGCTCGCCCGGGCCGTGAACGAGCTGAGCGCCGAGACCGGCGCCCTGTTCACCATCGCCGCCGGCAACGACGGTCCCGGTGCCCAGACGGTCCGATCGCCCGGCACCGCCGACGCGGCCCTCACCGTCGGCGCGGTCGACTCCTCCGACGCCATCGCCGACTTCTCCAGCCGTGGCCCCCGCTACGGCGACGACGCCCTCAAGCCCGAGATCACCGCGCCCGGCGTCGGCATCCTGGCCGCCCGGTCGCAGTACGCCAGCAACGGCTCCGGCTACTACATGAGCGCCAGCGGCACCTCCATGGCGACCCCGCACGTGGCGGGCGTGGCCGCGCTCGTCGCCGCCGCGCACCCCGACTGGACCGGCAGCCGCATCAAGGACGCCCTGATCAGCACCGCCAAGCCGACCCCCGGCATCAGTGCGGACGACGGCGGCAACGGCCGGGCGGACGCTGCCGCCGCGGCCACGGCGACGCTCACCGCCACCGGCAAGATCGACGCCGGCATCCACTCGCCCGGTACGGACAAGGGCACGGTCCACTCCACCGCGACCTGGACCAACACCCGCAGCCGTGCGCGGAGGCACGCGCTGGCTATCGCGGTCGCGGTACGCGGTGAGGCCGGCGGTTTGGCCGTCGACCACTATTTCGTATCGGTGTTTGGCGCCCACTCGCTGGACAGTCGGAGTGGTGCGCGGGCTGTGTCATCGTGACCCTTCCAGCGGCGGGTTGGTTTTTGCGTGGCGAGAAGGCGGCACGCAAAAGGGCGCGCGCGGGAAGTCGGTCGCCGAGGCAACCGCCGACCCTGCCGAAGTGTTCGGACGTCTTCTGCCACGCTTTTCGACGCCATCACGGGGAAACCAGGCAGGCTACCCGTGCAGATTGGGTGGCTCCTTCTCGATGCCGAGATCACGGTCGATGTCATAGCCGACTGGATCGTCGGTCGCCGTCGGATGTCCGATGTCTGCCCCCAGGTCGAAGGCAGCCGCGCCGATTGCGTCATCCAGCTCGGCTTCCTGGCGCTGACTTTCGACCCGCTCGTGATGCCGGGCCAGCCGGTTCGCCAGATTCCGGATGTGCCCGTGGTGTGGTTCCGAGTTCAATTCGTCCTTGCTCATCGAAGCTCCTGTTCGTGGCCGCCGTCGTCGCTCAGGGGCGCGGAATGTTCCGCAGGTTGGTCCGTGCCAGATGGACCATGCGCCCGACTCCTCCGCTGAGGACGGTCCGGCTGGCGGACAGGGCGAAGCCGGTTACCTGTTCAGAGGTGATCTTGGGGGGAACGGCAAGCGCATTGGGATCGGTGACCACATCGACCAGCGCCGGCCCGTCGTGAGCGAAGGCTTCGCGCAGGGCGTCGCGCACGTCTCCGGGCTTGTCGACCCGGATACCGCGTGCGCCGGCGGCAGTGGCGATGGCCGCGTAGTCGGTGTGCGGGTACCCGGTGCCGTACGGAGGGAGACCGTCGACCATCATCTCCAGGTCGACCATGCCCAGGGACGAGTTGTTGAAGACGACCACCTTCACCGGCAGGCCGTACTGGACGAGGGTCAGGAAGTCGCCCATCAGCATGGAGAACCCGCCGTCGCCCGAGAGGGAGACCACCTGTCGGCCGCGGTCGAGGAACTGCGCGCCGATGGCCTGGGGCAGCGCGTTGGCCATCGAGCCGTGGACGAAGGAACCGAGGATACGGCGTCGCCCGTTCGGCGAAAGGTACCGGGCGGCCCAGACGCAGCACATGCCGGTGTCCACGGTGAAGACCGCGTCGTCAGCGGCCTCCTCGTCCAGCACGGACGCCACGTACTCGGGATGGATCGGGATGTGCTTCTCGACGTTGCGCGTGTACGCGCCCACCGCGCCTTCGAGCGCGTGCAGGTGCCGGTCCAGCATCCGGTCGAGGAACCGGCGGGACGGCTTCTCACGGACTTCCGGGGTCAGGCACTTGAGTGTCTCGCGGACGTCCCCCCACACCGCGAGGTCCAACTGCGTCCGCCGACCCAGCCGTTCGGGCTGGATGTCGATCTGGACGGTCCGCACGTCGCGGGGCAGGAACTCCGTGTAAGGGAAGTCGGTTCCCAGGAGCAGCAGCAGGTCGCACTCGTGCATCGCCTGGTAGGCGGCGCCGTACCCCAGGAGGCCGGACATCCCGACGTCGTACGGGTTGTCGTACTGAATGTGCTCCTTGCCGCGCAGCGCGTGGCCCACCGGGGCCTTGACCTTTTCCGCGAAGGCCATCACCTCCGCATGGGCGCCCTCGACGCCCCGGCCGCAGAAGACCGTCACCTTCTCCGCGGCGTCCACGAGTTGCACCAGACGCGCCAGTTCCTCGTTGCCGGGACGGACGGCAGGCCGGTGCAGCGGAATCGCGAGTTCGGCGCCGTTGTCCGGGGACTCCTGGGCGGCGATGTCTCCGGGCATGGCCACGACCGACACGCCGCGCCGGCCGACCGCGTGCTGGATCGCCGTCTGCACCACGCGGGGCATCTGGTGCCGTGAGGAGATCAGTTCCGAGTAGTGACTGCATTCTTCGAACAACCGGTCGGGATGTGTCTCCTGGAAGTACCCGGTGCCGATCTCGCTGCTGGGGATCTGTGCGGCCAGCGCGAGCACCGGCGCCATCGACCGGTGTGCGTCGAACAGGCCGTTGACCAGGTGCAGATTGCCCGGCCCGCAGGATCCCGCGCAGGCGGCCAGTCGGCCGGTGAGCTGTGCCTCGGCGCCTGCGGCGAAGGCGGCGACCTCCTCGTGCCGGACCTGGATCCATTCGAGGGCGTCGTGCCGCCTGACCGCGTCGACGACCGGGTTCAGGCTGTCGCCGACGACGCCGTACATCCGGCGCACCCCGGCGCGGGCCAGGAGGTCGACGTACTGCTCGGCAACCGTCTGCTTGGGCATGACTCTCCTCGAAGCGCTCTGTCCTGAGTCCCCCGCCAGGCTAGGAGGCGCCGGTCGAGCGGCTTGCCTGCCAGCGCACTGCTTGGTGCCCGACAGCGCACCCGTCTCAGCCCACCGGTCGCAGGGTTCCTTCGCTGACCACGGTCCGTGCGCTCCCGGACAAACCGCACCCGTGCCCAGGTCCTCGGTTCGAGTGCAGGGATCCGCCGCCTCTGCGGCCACACTCACCGCCCACCGAGGTGATGCAACGGAGCGTCACGTGGCACTGCTCGAGTGGGCCCGGGAAAGTTCTCCGGGAAGGCCGAGGGCCCTGCCATCGACCGGGTGGGCGACGGCAGGGCCGCCCCCCCCGCTCCACCCGTCCCCTTCGACTTCACGAGCGAGCACTCATGACCGGACTGACGGGCATCTCCCACGACACCGTCCAACGCAACGCAATCAAGCAGTACTGGCTCAGCGCGGGGCAGGGGCCGCCGGTCCACCTGCTGCACGGCTACGCCGAGACCTGGTTCGGCCGGCGGAAACAGATTCCTGTACTGGCCGAGCAGTTCACCGCGATCGGACTGGACCTTCGCGGCTACGGCGACACGGGCAAGCCCGCGTCCGGCTATGACAAGCGGACCCTGGCCAGCACCGCGTCGGCCGGCTCGAGAAGCGCATCCGCCCGGTTGTAGGGGCCGTCGTAGAACTACGGCAGTTGTGAAGCAGTCCGGCTCCTGCAGTTCCGGCTGATGCCACGCCGAGCGTGCTGTCCCACTTTCGTGTCGCTTCACGCGACGTTGCCCGACCCTCGAAGCGTGAAGAACGGTCGTCCCGCTGTCTCAGCAAGACGCCAAGACCAGCAGATCAGATGACCCGGCGAGGTTGGACGCCAAGCTCAACCCGGCCGGTGCGCTGCCAGACCTCATACGGTGCGCTGACGGTCAATCAGCCGATCGGCAGCCGCAATAGCCTGGCGAAGGCCCCACGACAACCGCCCTGCGGAGCTCGGAAAGCCAATGTACAAGATCACCAGAAGACGGTGATCGTTGACATCGTCGAAACAGATCGGGAGGTCCCTGATGGACATCACGCCGGAGATCGCTGAGGACAGCATCGTGATCGAGGAGCTGGGCCAGGCCCAGGCCGCTTTCTGCCAGACCGAATGGGCCACCGAGGACTGAGCTGAGCCTCACGGGCCGCACGGGAAACGCCTTGGCGCCCTCCTGTGCGGCCCCTTGTGTTCGGCTGCAGTGGGAAGGCGATGACCGTTAAGCACATCAGGTTCAAGGGACATATCGGTGTCCACCCGGTTCCGGGTGACGGTGTCTTCTTGTTGCTCGGAAGCCGCACCGTGGTACTGCACGGTGCGATGATCCAGTTGTTGGCTCCGCTTCTCGACGGCCGCTACACCCGCGACGAGGTCGTCGAGCGGGCGTCCGCCTCCTTTTCTGCCGACAGCGTGCGCCACCAGCTCGACAAACTGGCCGGGGCCGGCTTCCTGGTGGAGTCCGGTCCGGGCGAGGATCTGCGGGCCGCAGGTTACTGGGAGTTGGTGGGAGTGAATGCCGCGTGTGCGGAGCGCCGGCTCGCACGCGGTGTTGTCAGTGTGACGGCCGTGGGTGGCGCGGACGCGGCCTCCCTGGTCGAGGCCGTACGAGCAGCGGGGCTGCGGGTCACTGAGCAGGATGCCGCATTGGAGATCGTGGTCACCGATCATCTCCTCCATCCTGACCTGTTGGCTGCCGACGAGAAGGCTTTGGTCTCGCGGCGGCCTTGGTGCGTGGCGAAGTTGACGGGCGGTACCGCTTTCCTGAGTCCGGTGTTGGAACCGGGCCGGACGGCCTGCTGGCACTGTGCCGCGTACAGTCTCGCGGGGCTTCACATCGAGGCCGCGTTCATCGAAAGCGTGACGGGTGGCGGTCCTGTTCCGGCCGAGGTTCCGGTAGGGGGGAACCTGGTGTCCCACCTCACCGCGCGGCTCGCGGTCCTGCGCATAGCGCAATGGATGGCCGGGGCGGGAGAGCCGGACCCGCATGTACTGACCTTCGACACGGTGTCTTTGCGAACGGAGCGGCACCGTCTGGTGCGTCGGCCCCAGTGCCCGGCGTGCGGCGACCCAGGGCTGCTCCAGGCGCGGGCGCTGCGCCCGGTGACCTTGACACACCGGCCCACCCACAGCATCTCCGGCGACGGCCGTCGCTCCCTGTCGCCCGAAGCGATGCTCACGGCGTACGGGCATCTTGTCAGCCCGGTCACAGGCATCGTCACCGATCTGACACTCCAGGAGACAGGCACTGACCTCGTGCACGTCTGCACGGCGGGCCACAACTTCGCGCTGCACGGACCGAGTTCCCGCAAGGACCGCAGACCACTGCGTGGCCGGAGCGCGGGCAAGGGCGCCAGTGCGGCCCAGGCGAAGGCAGGCGCTCTGGGCGAGGCCATTGAGCGGTTCTCCGCGGTCTGGCAGGGCGACGAACACCGCATCCGTACCACCTACCGGGACCTCGCGGGGGAAGCGGTCCACCCTGACGCCCTCCAGCTCTACAGCGAACGGCAGTATGCGGACCGAGCGGAATGGAACGCCCGTCGGATCGCCTTCCACCGGGTCCCCGAGCCGTTCGACGAGAATGCCACTCATGACTGGTCCCCGGTGTGGTCCCTGACCGGACAGCGGCACGTTCACGTGCCCACTGCCGCGCTGTATTACCGGTACCCGCATGTACCGGCGGCCGGGAGGTTCATCTACGCGGACTCCAACGGCAGCGCCGCCGGCGGCACCAAGGAGGAAGCCGTTCTGCAAGGGCTCCTCGAACTGGTCGAACGTGACAGTGTCTCAGTGTGGTGGTACAACCGCGTTCGGCGTCCCGCCGCCTCCGTGGACAGCCTCACGCTTGCCCACCTCACCACCTGGCAGGAGGCCCACGCCTCGCTCGGCCGTGAGGCATGGGTACTGGATCTCACCTCCGACCTCGGGATCCCGGTCGCGGCGGCCATCTCCCGGCGGACCGACTCGCCCGCGGAAAGCATCCTGATGGGCTTCGGAGCGGACCTGGACATGGGAGTCGCCGTCTCCAAGGCCATGAGCGAGGCGAATCAGCTTCTGCCGGTCGCGGCGGGTGCGGAATCCCGCAGTCTGCCGCCGACGCCGGAGGACGAGCTGTCCCTCCACTGGTGGCGCACCGCCACCGTGGAGAACCAACCCTATCTACGTCCCCTGCTGGACGGTTTCGACGCGGCTGCCACGAGCCTTCCCGTCCGGAAGCGGACCGACCCGCTGAGCGATGTCGAGGCGCTGCGGCAGGCTCTGGAGAGAGGTGGCATGGAGGTTCTGGTGGCCGACCAGACGCGTCCGGACATCGACATGCCGGTCGTCAAAGTCATGGTGCCGGGACTGCGGCACTTCTGGCCACGGTTCGCACCTGGACGCCTGTACGACGTTCCCGTGCGGCTCGGCTGGCTTGCAGCCCCCACCACCGAGGAAGACCTCAACCCGATCCGTATGTTCCTGTGAACCGCAGCGGAGGAAGCACCACTTGGACAGCAATCCCGACGCGGCACCGTCCGCCACGGTGACCGTCGAATCCTCCCGGCGCGCTCCCGACGCCCCTGTACATCTGACGTTCCGGAACGGAACAGTGGTGGTGGAGGAGGCTGACGGAGCGATCCGGGTCGAACACCCGGCGAACACGTTCGTGCTGCGCCAGGTACCCGAGCGCGTCCGCCGGACCCTGCTGCGGATGGCCACCGGGTTGGTGATCCCTGACGCGGACACCCAGGCCGGCCAGGAAGGGTTGATAGTGCTGCCCCCTTCACTGGCCGTGGTGATCGGCCGACTGGAGCGTCTCGTCGAGTACCGGGTCCCGGATGCCTCGGGCAAGGACGCGCTGGCAGTCGAAACCATGGTCTGCGAGTCGCGCCATCAGCCACTCCCACCGTCCCGGGACGTTCCGCTGCGCCTGTCCCGCTTCGCCTACCTCCGGCGAGAGGCGGACGGCCTCGTACTGGAGTCGCCCAACTCCGCCCGACGCGTGCGTCTTCTGAACTCCCGGGCTGCCGGACTCGTCGCGGCTCTCGGCACGGCCACCACAGTGACGGAACTGGTCGGCGGACTCGGCCTGTCGGAAGTAGAGGCGATCCGGCTGACCAGCCACCTGACCGGTGCCGCGCTGGTGGAACAAGCCGCTGACGGAGTGTTCCCCGAAGACTCCGACACCGCGCGGCAGTGGAGTTTTCACGACATGCTGTTCCACTCACGCAGCCGGATGGGAAGGCACGACTACCCGATCGGCGGCGTCTTCCCCTTCACCGGCGAGATCCCCCCCACCCCTGCCATCAGGCCTGCCTTCCCGGGGCCGTCGATCGCTCTGCCGCGTCCCGACCTCACCACAGTCCTGGACGCAGACCCTCCCTTGACAGTCGCCCTCGAAGCCCGGCGTTCGGTCCGCAAGCCCGCACAGGATCCGATCACGCTCCGGCAACTCGGTGAATTCCTCTACCGGACCGCACGGATACGTTCCCTCATCGACCAGGACGCCGAGCAGCCGGTCCCCTACGCTGCGACCTCCCGCCCTTACCCCAGCGGGGGAGCCACCTACGACCTGGAGTTCTACCTGACTCTCCGGCGCTGCCGCGGCGCAGAGGCCGGTATATACCACTACGACCCGCTCGCCCACCGACTCGTGCTGGTGAATGCCGATCCCGCCGACCGTACCCGCCTCCTGGAGCGGGCCATGCGCGCCACCAGCGGTGGAACACCCCCAGACGCACTGATCACGCTCACCTCCCGCTTTCAGCGCCTGTCATGGAAATACGCCGGCATGGCGTACGCGACCACCCTCAAACATGTCGGAGTCGCCTACCAGACGATGTACCTGATCGCCACCGCGATGAAGCTCGCCCCCTGCGCCCTCGGCAACGGCGACAGCGCCGAGGCCGAAAAGATTCTGGGCCTCGACCACCTTCAGGAATCATCCGTCGGCGAGTTCATGCTGAGCGCCGCCTCCCCGCCATCCGCAGTTCCTGCCAGGCGCACCTCCTGGCGACCGGCCAACGACCATGACTGGCACACCATCGCGACGGAACGCCTGCACGGTCAGCCCTCCACGCACGACGGCTGAGGCCTGTTCCAGGGGCTACGTTGACCCCTAAGGCCAATAGCCCGCTTGATAGCGCCATGTCCGGATTGTAGGGAAGTGTCACCGGGAGGGCTGACCGGCATCGGGAAACAGTTCACCAGCAAGTACACCAAGCCCTGTGGGTCCACGTTGCGATCATGCGTGGCGGCCCGAACGACGAGTACACGGAAACGGAGGTCACCCGCATCGTCGACGTGGGCTCCGAAGGCGAGCCCCAGGCACGCCGGAGCCTCCCGCTTCACCGGGGCGTGACCGGCGGGTCGTGTGACTGCCGAGTGTCCCGATCGTTCCGCTCGGCGTGGGGCGGGGTGACTTGTCGAACGAGGAATGGGCTCGGTTGGGGCCTCACCTGCCGAAGAACGCTGGCCGGGGCGGGTGTGGGAAGAGCCACCGGCAGGGGATCAACAGGTTTCTGTTCCGGTTGTGGATGGGTGTGGACTCCCGGGTGTGCCGCGCTCACCAGCGCCGTCGGCGCCCGCAAGCAGGCGCCTCGGGAATCCGGCAAGTGCAGCCGGCCGGCACACCGTCCGGATGAAGCCCTCGGCCGTTCACGCGGCGGGCTGACAACGACGATCCACCTGGCCCGTAAGGGCGGACTACGGCCGCTGGCCATGCTGGTCACACCCGGACAATGGATGACACCCCGCGGGTGATCCCGGTCCTGGAGGGATCCACGTACCCAGCCCCGCTGGTGGCCATCCCCGCACCCGACCGGATCACGTGAGCGGTGACAAGCGTACTCATCGCGCCGCAACCGCAGTTAGCTGCGGCATCGGCAGATCAAGCGCACCATTCCCGAGCGCCACGACCAGCGGGCCCACCGTCAACGCCGCGACAGCCACAGTGGCCGATCCGCCGGTTTCGATCCAGCGCACTATGCCCGTGGGAACGAAGTCGAGCGGCTGATCAACCGGTGAAGACTTCCCCGGGTCACGGCGACACGCTTCGAGAAGAGAGTCCATGTCTTTCACAGCACCGTGACCGCCGCAGCCATCCACCTCAGGCTCCACGCATGACCCACCGGACAGAACCTAGGGCGGAGGGCACGGTAAGTTTGGCCCTCGGCGCACAGGGTCTGGTCTCCTCGCGCGCCGGGCCTGGAGCTTTCTTCCGCCACGCTTCCGGGCTGGAGTGAGGGAGTTCGTTGAATGATGCGCTTTGAAGTGCTGGGGCCGATACGCGTGGTGCGTGAGGGGACAGAACTCGACCTCGGCTTTCCCCAGCAGCGTGCGCTGCTGGGTCTGCTTCTGGTGCGGGCTGGTCAGCCGGTTCAGCTGAGTGAGATCGTCGACGTGCTGTGGGGGGAGCGGCCGCCGGCCAGCGCGGTGAACGTGGTGCACCGCTACATAGGGTCGCTGCGGCGTCTGCTCGAACCGCAGCTGCCGCCCCGGGCCCCGGGCCGCTGGATCGTCCGACGGACCGGTGGCCATCTGCTGGACGCGCGGGTGGAAGAGGTCGACCTGCTGCGGTTCCGTGAACTCGCCCGGCAAGGCCGACGGGCCGTGGCGACGGGCAGGCCCGAGGCGGCGGTGACGCTTTTCACGGAAGCCCTGAAGCTGTGGCAGGGTCCGGTCACGAGCGGCCTCCCGGCGTCCGTCCGCGCGAATCCGCAGTTCGTCGCCGTGGACAAAGAGCTGGTGAACACGGCGAAGACGGCAGTCGACGCGGCTCTCCTGTGCGGCCGGGCGGAGCAGCTGCTGAGCCCGCTGCGGCAGGCCGCCCTCCTTGACCCGCTGAACGAGTCGTTGTACTCCAGACTGGTCACGGCGCTGGCCGCATCCGGACTCCAGGCCGAAGCCCTGGCTGCCTACCAGGACATCCGGCGACGGCTGGTGGATGACCTGGGTGTGACTCCGGGCCAGGAGCTGAACACGGCGCATGAGCGGGTTCTCCGTCACGAGTTGCCCGCGCCCGCCGTCCCTCGCGGCGACGACCGTGCCGGCGACGCGCCTGCGGAGCCAGAGAGCCATGTGGAGCCGCACGTGGGGGCGGAACCGGTAAGTCCCGTTGTCCGGCCGGCCCAATTGCCTCCCGGCCTGGCAGTCTTCTCGGGCAGGCAGACGGAACTCTCCCAGCTGCTGTCCCTCACCACCGGGACCGGCGCCTTCGCCGCTGCCCCGGTGATCGGCCTGATCAGCGGAATGGCGGGAGTCGGGAAGACCACGCTGGCGGTGCGCTGGGCCCATGAGGTGGCGGACCAGTTCCCCGACGGCCAGCTCTATCTCAACCTGCGCGGTTTCGATCCGGTCGGCAAGCCGGTGGACCCCGCGGAGGCACTGCGCGGATTCCTCGACGCGCTGGGCGTGTCTCCGCGACGCCTCCCGGCGGGGGTGGACGCGCTCACGGGCCTCTACCGCAGTCTGCTTGCCGACCGCCGGGTACTGGTCCTGCTCGACAACGTCCATGACGCCGACCAGATAGCGCCATTGCTGCCTGCCTCGTCCGGCTGCCTGACCATCGTCACCAGCCGCGGCCAACTGCCCGGCCTGGTCGCCTCCGGAGCCCGCCCGCTGTCCCTGGGGCTGCCGCCGGCCACCGACGCCCGCGCCGCGCTGGCTTTGCGGGTCGGCTCCGCCCGACTGGCCGCCGAACCCGAAGCGGGGGAGGAGATCATCACCCGCTGCGGCCGTCTGCCGCTGGCCCTGGCCGTGGTGGCCGCCCGTGCCGCCGCCCATCCCGGCTTCCCGCTCGCCGCGATCGCCGCCGAACTCCGCCAGTCCCACGGCAGCCTCGACGCCTTCTCCACCAGCGGCTCAGCCGACACCCGTGCCGCCTTCTCCTGGTCCTACCGGCTGCTGCCGCCCGACTGCGCCCAGCTGTTCCGGCTGCTCGCCCTCCACCCGGGACCCGACTTCACCGCTCACACGGCGGCCGCTCTCGCCGCCCTGCCGGCGCGCCAGGCCCGTCTCGCCCTCGGCGAGCTGGCAGGCGCTCAACTCATCACCGAACAGGCACCGGGCCGCTACGTCTTCCACGACCTGCTGCGCGCCTACGCCGCCGAACTCGTCACCGCACACGACGCCGAAGCCGAACGTCATGCCGCCCAACACCGTCTGTTCGACTACTACCTGCACACCGCCTACGCGGCCGATCAGGTACTGAGCTCCAACGGGAACCGCCTGGAGCTGGCGCCGGCCCGGCCCGGCGCGAACCCCGAATCCTTCACCGGGCGCCAGGACGCCCGGACCTGGTTCACCAACGAGGACGACGTGCTGATGGCGGCCGTCGGGCATGCCCTGGACACGGGGTTCCTCACCCACGCCTGGCAACTGTCCTGTTCCATGCGCGTCTTCCTGTACGGGCAGGGACGCTGGCAGGACGAGGCATCCGCCCTGCGCACCGGACTTGATGCGGCACGGCGCAAAGGCGATCTGCTCGGACAGCTCACCACGCTGCGCAAGCTCGCTCGCACGCTGGCCGACTTGGGGCAGTACGAGGCGTCCCATGCACACCTGCGTCTGGCCTTCGAAGTCGCCGACAAACTCGGCGACACCACGGAACTGGCCTACACCCATTCGGCCGCGAGCTGGGTCCTGGACAAACAGGGACGCAGCCGTGAGGCACTTGAAGAAGTCGCGACGGCCGTCAGCCACTACCGGGCCGCCGGGCTCCAGGACTCGGTGGCCATCGGTCTCGGCGGCATGGCGTGGTTCCAGCTGCAACTCGGAGACTACAAACAGGCGATCATCCACGCGGAGGAGGCCGTCCGCCTGGCGCGCACGATCGCTCCCACGCATGCCGAGGCCGCTGCCTGGGACACCATAGCGACCGCGCACCACCGGCTGGGCGAGTTCGAGCAGGCGATCAGCTGCTTCCGCCGGGCCGCTGAGCTGATGCCGCGGTTCGGTGACACGTATAACGAGGCGGGCGCATGGGAACGGCTCGGTGACGTGCACCGTGACGCGGGCGATCTGGACGCCGCCCGTGACGCCTGGCGCCGCGCCATCGCCCTTTTCGAACAGATCGAGCGGCCGGAAGCAGAGCATGTGCGGACAAAACTGGATGGATCAACGGCAGCCCAGTAAGAGGTACTGACCAAGACGTTGGACATGCCCGTAGGTGATCAGGCACGTGGCGAGGCCTGGGCATGCCTCGTGGATGTCACCGTGTCGCTCCCGTCGGATCCGAAGGCGGACGGAAAAGGCCCAGGCCAGAGCCGTGTTCCTGGCCCCGTTCGGCAATGACCGGACGAATGCCACATGCCCACAAAAGGCGCCGGTACCTGTCGTGGCCGTAGCCGCGGTCGGGGCAAGGAGTGCGCCTGGACGGCGTCCGGGCCAGGCCCACCACGCCCCCCCGCGGCTGGGATCGGTGAGGACGTGGTGCTTGCTGCCCGGTCGTGCGTGGCCGACCGGACTGAGCCGCTTGTGGGCCCAGCAGGCCCGCCGCACACGGGAGGAGTCGATCACCGCCCGCGACCAGCCCACGTTCTTCTTCGACCGCCGCTTCCTGACGAATGAGCCTCACCACGAGCGGCGGCAAGGTCCGCGTAGGCATCACCGACCACGCCCAGAAGCAGCTCGGAGACCTCGTCCATGTGGAGCAGCCCAACATCGGCGACCGGTTCGACGCCCTGAGCGACGAACCCGAGCTGATCATCGAAGACCCGTACAGCGTTGGATGGCTGGTCGAGATCAGCATCAAGAACCGAGCCCCGACGGCCTGCTGAACGCGAAGGAGTACGACGTCTGCATCACGTCCGAGGATCAGGTTCTGCTGGTGGGTCAGGTGCGGAGCCTGAGGCGGATGGCTGCGGCGGTCACGGTGCCGTGAAAGACATACGCTCTCATGTCGAAGCGTGTCGAAGCGTGTGGCTACGGCCCGGGAGATCTTCAACTGGTTGACCAACCGCTCGACTTCGTTCCTGCGGGCATGGTGTCGGCCGGTACCCAGGCGAACGGCACCCCAGCCTTCTGGGCCTGAGTCAGCATGACGATGGCCAGTTCGGGCTTGGTGGCGAAGGTGACCTCGTCGGGAATCCCGGCCGCGCGGCAGCGATCGGGTCGACGGTCCACTCCTCGGGCAGGTACAGGCGCCGGCCGACGAAAGCATGCCCGGCAGTGGTGGCGTAGCTGAGCATCACCATGACCTGGAAGTTGAGGACATCGTCGGTCAGGCGGCAGAGCTGGAAGGCCACCCCGGCCATGCCCGGCCCGCTCGGCCGACGGCAGGCCGTTCTTCGCCGGGCAACCCGGCAAGCATCCCTTCGATGAACTGGACGAAACCTCCCGCGGCCCCGGCCCGTTGAACAAGTGTCCCGGCGAACCGGTCAACGCGGACAGTTCCGCATCCCACTCGGCATCCGCTCAGCCGTCACATCCAGCATCATGCCCGTTCATCGACGCCACTCGGGCGCCGTCACATGATTTCCGGCCGTAGTACAAGGGGCATGCCACCCGGAGCTGCGTTGCTCGGCCAGGGTCCACCGACACGCTCGGATGTTCGGTCCACGCTCGGGATCCGTACTCACAGCGCACCGACATTTGCACGTCATCCGTCACTCGGGTGTGGCCGCCGCCTTCCGTGCGCTGCTGGTACAGCGATGGTGCGCGCGCGAGCCATTACTGCCCCCATCGTGGGCTTAGCGTGGGAGCAACGACACCGATGCGCCTTGCGCGTGATCCGAGGTTGGGGTCGTTCTACGGCGAAGGACCACGACGTGGAGCACGCTGCCTCTCAGCGCCCTCCCCGGGACGCGACGTTTCCGTTTGTTCCACAGTCCTGGCCGTGCCCGACACCCGTACTTGAACCGATGTCGCATCGGCATTCGGTCACCTCACTCCCGTGGCCGCCTATGACAGGGCCACCGAAAGGACTTTCATCATGCGATTCCGCGGAAGACGACTGCGCAAGTCTCGCGTGCTGGCTGCCGCATGCGCCCTGGCCATCGCCGCGGTGGTGGTGCCGGCCACCCAGGTGGTCGCGCAGGCGACCACCACGGCGGAAGACGGCGGCACCAAGCCGACGATCGTGCTCGTACACGGTGCGTGGGCGGACGCGTCGAGCTGGAACCCGGTGATCAGCCGTCTCCAGCAAGACGGTTACACCGTCGTCGCCCCGCCCAACCCGCTGCGCGGCGTCGACTACGACGCGCAGACCCTGAAGAACTACCTGGCCACCATTCAGGGTCCGGTCGTCCTGGTGGGCCACTCCTACGGCGGCATGGTCATCACCAACGCCGCCGCGGGCAATCCCGACATCAAGGCCCTGGTCTACGACGATGCCTACATCCCCGCCCAGGGCGAGACCGTATTCCAGATCAACGCCGCCCAGCCCGGTTCGTGCGTCACCGCCGACCCGTCGACGTTCCTGAACCTGGTGCCCTACCCGGGCTCGCCCGAGGGCGACTACGACGCCTACCTCAAGACCGCACCCAGCGGCGCCTACAAGGGATTCGCGGACTGCTTCGCCAACGGCGTCCCCGGCGCCCAAGCCAAGCTCCTGGCGGCCGGCCAGCGCCCCTTCGCCGTCAGCGCCGGATCAGAACCGTCCGGTACGCCCGCCTGGCAGACCATCCCCGCCTGGGCCGTGGTCGGCACCGCCGACCACGTCATCCCCCCAGCTGAGCAGCTGGCCATGGCCACCCGTGCCGGGGCTCACATCACCAAGGTCAACGCCGGCCACCTGTCACTGATCACCCGGCCCGATGTGGTGACCGACGTCATCCTCGACGCCGCCCGAGCGGCCGACCGCTCCTGACAAGGTCGTCACAGCCCAGCCGCCGGGCGAGCTGGGCCACGCCTGCTTTCTCGTGAGCGTCCGTTTACGGGCTCTTCCTACGGAGGCCATGCCTGCCCAGGCAACAGTCACATCGAGGGCACCGGGTGAAGGCGACCGCCACAGCATGCCTGTGGGCAGGTTGACCGTCTCGTGCACGTCGTGGTGCGGGCGCGGGCGCGCGTGAGATCGCCGGATCGGTACGCCGCGTGCCATTGTGCCGTCGCCTCGTACCGGTTC
Organism: Streptomyces sp. NPDC007095; assembly: GCF_040634475.1. Lineage (NCBI taxonomy): Bacteria > Bacillati > Actinomycetota > Actinomycetes > Kitasatosporales > Streptomycetaceae > Streptomyces > Streptomyces sp. NPDC007095. The sequence continues at coordinate 11,213 of NZ_JBEYFS010000161.1, read as the reverse complement.
CGATTGGGCTCCCGGGGTTGCACTTGCTCACCCGGGCACGGCTTCTGCTTCATCGTGCATCGATGGCCGGTGAAGTGGCCGGGTCGTGTGCGGCCCCTGCCAAGATCCGTTCTTAGTAAATGAGTACGCATGCGGAAGCCCGTTGGTCCGAGACGGACTCGGCTCGATCCGTTGATCGGCATGGCTCCTGGCGCTGGTGCGCGCCGAACTCTGTGCTTCCCGGTGCGATGTCGTGCTCTTGATAAGGAGTCCCATGCCTGATCACACAAACGAGGCGCGCTTGGTGCCGGGGGTCGTCGTACAGGCCGACGACCCCCTCACCCGAGACGGCACGGTCGCCTTCCTGGCGGCGCACGAGCGGGTCCGGCTGTTATCGGACGACCAACTGGCCGAGGCCGATATTCTGGTCATGCTCACGGCGACGGTCAGCGGCAAGACCCTTTCCGCGATGAGCCGTGCCAGCCAGAGCACCGGTGGCCGGATCAGGGTCGTGCTTGTCGCGGACCACATCTCGGAGCAGCAGTTGGCGCTCGCGGTCAACCACGGTCTGGCGAGCTTCCTGGTACGGCCGTTCACCAGCTTCACCCAGATCGTCACGGCGGCAGTCGAGGCGTACCAAGGGCGATCGGTTGTGCCTCCGACGCTGATGAACGTGCTGCTGGACCGGATGCGCACCATGCAGAAGAACGAATCGCCCATCGGGCTGCTGCCGGTCGAGCTGGCGCAGCGCGAGGTCGACGTGCTCAGACTCCTGGCCGAGGGCCTGGACACCGTGGAGATCGCCAACAAGCTCAGCTACTCCGAGCGCCTGATCAAGAGTGTCATCCAGACCGTGGTCAAACGGCTGGAGCTGCGCAACCGGACCCATGCCGTCGCCTACGCCATTCGCGTGGGCATCCTGTGACCGCCTCTGCCGAAAAGGGTAGGGCCGCCGTGCGTCCGTGCACGACACGGGTCCGAGGCCGCCGATGCGGACTTGTCCTGCCTAGGCTGACGCGCAGTAGAGCTGCACTGTGGTGGCCATGCCCCGAGACGGGCAGCTCTGCTGCGTGCTACCCGTCCTCCGGCGTCGGCCGGTCGGGTGGCCACACGGGCACAACGACGTCCATCGGTCGCCGTCGATCGATCACCCCCACCCGTTGACCGGGAAAGGCATGCAGATGAACTACCGTGAGCCGGACACCGGCCGCCCCGACCCGTCCGCCGGGGCGTCGGCCGGTCAGGCGGTGTGGGAAAACGAACTCCCGTGGCAGTTAGCGCCGTTGGGGGAGACGGGAGAAGCCGGCCCGGCCTCCGCTGCCACCGCGGGGTCCCTGAGCTCCGACGGTACCGGCCCGCGCGCCGAGAGGGCCGACCCTCCCACGACACCCACCCCGGCCTTCGCGCCCGTCCCGGTCCCGGCGACCACCGGGGTCCGGGCGCCCCGCCCCGAGCCCGACGCCTCCGCCGCTCCCCGCAGGCGGCGTCACCGGGGCCGAGGTGCCCAGAGCCCCTCCGTCGGGCCCGACGTCCAGACGGAGGGGCGTGCCACGTCCCGTGTGAAACTCGCCAAGCCTGTGCTGGCCGGAGCGGGCGTACTCAGCGCACTACTTCTGGTGGCGCCCGCCCTGTTCGGGGAGCACTCACCCTCGCACTCGGTCAAGGCCGGGGCGGAGGATCCGAGCGGGGGCTACGCACCGGAAAAGCAGTACCCGGACACCGGCAGCAGCGCGTACCCGCAGCCGGAAGGTTCCGGCACAGCCAAGAGCAACGACAGCGGGGCCGACAGGGCCCACCGCATCGCCGAAGTGGCCGCGACCTTGCCCACCCATGAAACACGGCTCGTGAAACCGATGTCCGAGCCCCACGCCTCCGCCACCTCCGCCCCGGCTGAAACGCCGCATGCGAGCAGCACTCCGCAGAACCACTGGACGACGACCGTGGTGAACGGCAACAGTGTGCTCGAACCCGGCCAGAGCTGGGTCACCAACCGGATCATCCTGGCCTTCCAGGGTGATGGCAACCTGGTGCTCTACGACAAGAAGGGCACCCCGCTGTGGTGGTCGGGCACCGTGGGGCAGGGCGCCATGGCGGCCTTCCAGGGCGACGGCAACCTCGTGGTCTACACGCAGGACGGGAGGGTTGCCTGGGCCTCGAAAACGATGGGCCACGACGGCGCCCAACTGGTCCTCGAAGCCGGCGGAAACGTCACCATCCGGTCTGGCGGCGCAGTGCTGTGGTCCACCGGTACCACCATGTGACGACCATGTGACGGCACGTCACTCAAGGGGACACCCCTCCTGATCGTCCGTCCCGTCCGCTTCCCCGAGGACGGGACGGACCGCCGTGCTGCCCGCCCACGAACGGGGCAACACGTCCGGCTCTCCGTGGCCGAGCCCTGAGGCGGCTGCGTGCGTTCGGGCAGACGCCCCGACCGTCCATGCACGAAGCTCGGCCCGCCCTGGCGGGTATCCATCCCCGTTTCTAAGTTCACCTGGCAAGAGGTCTTGCCGGCTGGAGATGCACCTGATGAACACCATCGTTGTCAAACGCCCACCGCGTGCATCTGGGCCCCAGATACCGGAAGGCCAGATCGAGCTGGCCCAGCCTCCGGTGCTCGGTGAACCGGCCGTGGCCGACCTCGGTTCCGTTGTCGTCATGCTGCCCATGGGTGTCGGCGCCGGGGCCATGGGGATGATGTTCGTCGTCGGCGGCTCCGCGACCACGTACATGATGTCCGGGATGATGGGCATCTCGATGATGTCCATGGGCCTCGGCCAGATCGGCCGGTCGGGCTTCGAGCGCAAACGGCGGATGCGGGCGGAACGCCGTGACTACATGCGCTATCTAGCCCAGCTGCGGGGCCAGGTCCGGGAGGCCGCCGCTGCCCAGGTCGCCGCCGCCGTGCACGACAATCCCTCGCCGCAGCAACTGTGGTCCCTCGTCCAGGGTTCGCGTGTCTGGGAACGCCGTGCCGCCCACGACGACTTCGCCAAGGTCCGCATCGGACTCGGCACCCGGCGTGCCGCCCTGGAACTCGTCCCCCCGCAGACCAAGCCCGTCGAGGACCTCGACCCGCTCACCGCGATCTCACTGCGCCGGTTCACCGAGGCCTTCCAGACCGTGCCGGGCATGCCGATCCCGGTGGCGCTACGCAGTTTCACCAGCGTGGAGTTCGCCGGCGACATCGACGACGCCCTGGACCTGGTGCGGGCCATGCTCGGACAGTTGGTCGCCCTGCACTCGCCCGACGAACTGCGCGTCGCCGTCCTCACCGACCGGCGGGACCGCGAGGCCTGGGAGTGGGTGAAGTGGCTGCCCCACAACGCCCACCCCAGGGAACGGGACCAGGCGGGCCCCCTGCGGCTGGTCGCCACCGACCACGGCGACCTGCTCGACCTGCTCGGCCCGGACGTCCTCGACCGGGGAGACCACGACCCCCAGGCCGCCCCCAGCGCCGCCGAACCCTTCGTGGTGGTCGTCGCCCACCGCGCGCAGATCCCGCCCGACTCGCGCCTGCTGGGCAACGGCCTGCGCAACAGCGTCCTGCTCGACCTCACAGGCGCCATGCCGGGCGGTCCCTCCGTTCTCCGTCTGACCGCGGAGGACGGCGATGTCTCCTTCCCGGTCGGTGACGACGCGCAGGCCCGGGCCGAGGCGGACGCGCTCAGCCAGGACGGTGCCGAGAACCTGGCCCGGCTGCTGGCCCCCATGCGCACCAGCGGAACCATCGACCTGACGGACAACCCCTTCGACTCGAACTTCGAACTCACCACCTTGCTCGGCATCCGCGACCCGCGCACCTTCGACGTGGCCGCCCAGTGGCGGCGCCGCACCGACCAGGCGGCGCGGCTGCGGGTGCCCATCGGGGTCACCGAGGACGGTGAGGTCGTCGAACTCGATCTGAAGGAGTCCGCCCAGGCCGGCATGGGCCCGCACGGCCTGCTGATCGGTGCCACCGGCTCCGGCAAGAGCGAACTGCTGCGCACCCTCGTCGTCGGCCTCGCCGCCACCCACTCCTCCGAGGTCCTCAACTTCGTCCTGGTCGACTTCAAGGGCGGCGCCACCTTCCTCAACACGGAACGACTGCCGCACACGTCGGCCGTCATCACCAACCTCGCCGACGAACTCCCGTTGGTGGACCGCATGCAGGACTCCATCAACGGCGAACTGATACGACGACAGGAACTGCTGCGGGCCAGCGGACACGCGTCGTTGTACGAGTACGAGAAGGCCCGGCTGGCCGGAGCGCCGCTCGCCCCACTGCCCTCGCTGCTCGTCATCGTCGACGAGTTCTCCGAGCTGCTGGCCGGCAAGCCCGAGTTCGTCGAACTCTTCGTCACCATCGGCCGAGTGGGCCGCAGCCTCGGCGTGCATCTGCTGCTGGCGTCGCAGCGGCTCGACGAGGGACGCATCCACCGCGTCGAAGGACATCTGTCCTATCGCATCGCCCTGCGCACCTTCTCCTCCATGGAGTCACGCAGCGTCATCGGCGTCGCCGGAGCGTACGAGCTGCCGTCCACCCCGGGCAACGGCTACCTCAGGGTGGACACCACCAACCTGGTGCGCTTCAAGGCCGCCTACGTCTCCGGCCCCTGCCCGCAGTCGCCCACCACGGGACCGGTGGCCGAATCCACGGCGGCGGCCCCCGGCGAGCTGGTGGACTTCGGCCTGGACCAGCAGCGCCCGGTGCCCGGGACGGACGAGCCGGCCGAGACACGCCACGAACCCGAACCCGCTCCGCAGCCGGACAGCGACGAGAGTCTCCTGGACGTCCTCATCGACCGGCTCACGGACGCCGGCCCGCCCGCCCGGCAGGTCTGGCTGCCGCCGCTGGCCGAGTCGCCCAGCCTCGACCAGCTGCTGCCAGGCATCGTCCCCGACCCGGTACGCGGCATGACCGCCGAATCGCCCGATCTGGGCAGCCTGCGCGCGCCGCTCGGCATGGTCGACCGACCGCACGAGCAGATACGCGAACTCCTCGTCGCGGACCTCTCCGGTGCGGGCGGACACGTCGGCGTGGTCGGCGCCCCACAGACCGGCAAGTCCGCCCTGCTGCGTACGCTGATGCTGTCGCTGGCGCTCACCCACACCCCCGAGGAAGTGCAGTTCTACTGCCTCGACCTCAGCGGCGGCGGCCTGGTCTCCACCGCCGGCCTCCCCCACGTAGGCTCGGTCGCCACGCGACTGGAACGTGACAAGGTGCTGCGCAGCATCGAGGAGCTCGCGCAGCTCCTGGAGCGCCGCGAGCAGACCTTCACCGCACGCGGCGTCGAGTCGATGGCCGCCTACCGTGAACTGAGGCGCTCCGGCGGAGTCGACGACCCCCACGGAGACGTCTTCCTGGTCGTGGACGGCTGGGGAACGCTCCGTCAGGAATACGACGACCTCGACGACCGCATCACCGCCATCGCCGCGCGTGGCCTGTCCTTCGGCATCCATGTGGTGGTGTCCGCGGTCCGCTGGTCGGAGATCCGCAACAAGCTGCGCGACTTGCTCGGCACCAAGTTCGAGCTGAGGCTCGGCGACACCATGGAGTCCGAGGTCGGCTCCCGCCAGGCCGCCGGCGTGCCGCAGCAGCCCGGTCGCGGACTGACCTCCTCCGGCCTCCACTTCCTGTCCGCGCTGCCCCGGCTGGACAGTTCGTCGGCCACCGACGACCTCACCGCGGCCACCAAGATCGCCGCCGCGGAGATCGGAACCTTCTGGACCGGACGCACCGCTCCGGGCGTACGGCTGCTGCCCAGCACCCTGCCCATCGGGCAACTCCCGGCACCCGAAGGGGACCTGCGGGTCTGCCTGGGCTGGGACGAACAGCGACTGCAGCCGGTGTGGCACGACTTCTCCGCCCACGCGAGTCTGCTCGTCTTCGGCGACGGCGAGACCGGCAAGACCAACGCGCTGCGTCTGGTCGCCCGGGCGATCACCACCCGCTTCTCGCCGGACGAGGCACGCATCCTGCTCGGTGACCCCGGACGCGGACTGCTCGCCGACGTGCCGGAGGAGTACCGCGCCGGGTACACCGTCGACGCCGACGGGCTGCGGGAACTCGCCAACAGCGCCGTGATGACCATGACCAAGCGGCTGCCCGGCCCCGACGTGTCGCCCGAACAGCTCGCCCAGCGCGACTGGTGGCAGGGACCGCGCTTGTTCATTCTGCTCGACGACTACGACCTGTTCGTGGCGAGCAGCCTGGACAGCCCCACCACCCCCCTCGTGCCGCTGCTCGCACAGGGCACCAACATCGGCATGCACCTGGTCATCGCGCGCTCCACCTCCAGCGCCATGCGCGCCATGATGGAACCGTTGCTGCGCCGGGTCTGGGAGCTCGGCAACCCGGCCCTGGTGCTCTCCTACCCGAAGGAGGAGGGCAAGTTCATCGGCGAGGCCAAGCCCCGCACGCTGGTCCCCGGCCGAGCCCAGCTGGTCACCCGGCGCGACGTCAGGCTCATCCAGACCGGCCTGGTGGACGACGCCTGACCCCTCCCCGCGGCGGGTCGGACCTCCGCCACTCAGTCACCACTCAGGCCGTCTCACAGGAGCGCAGGAGCCCAGCCCCCATGACCCTCTCCAGCATCATGCCGGACCTCGACGGTACGGCCGTCTGCCGGATCACCGTCGTCGGACCGGAGCGCCGCGCCGACCTGGGCGTGCCCGGGACCGTCACCCTGGGCACGCTCCTGCCCGTTCTCGCCGCGCGGCTCGCACCGGACGGCGCGCCCGCCGGCGGTTACGTCCTGCAGCGTCTCGGCGAGCAGCCGCTGGACCCCGACGCCACCCCCGAGACCCTGGGCCTGCGCCACGGCGACGTCCTGTACCTGAGCCCGGTGGAGGAGATCCTGCCCCCGCTGGTCTTCGACGACCTCGCCGACGGCGTCGCCACGGTCGTTGGCACCCGCTCCGACCGCTGGCGGCCCGAGCTGACCCGGCGTCTCTTCCTCGTCCTGGCCTGCCTCACCCTGACGGCGCTCGCCCTGGTCACCCTGACCGTCGGACCCGGCGGCCCCACGGCCGCGCAGTCCGGCGCCGTGGCCGTGGCCCTGCTGGCCGGATGCCTCCTGACCGCTCGGAGCGGCGCCGACCGGGCCACGGTGCTGGTGACGGGGGTGGGCGGCTGGGCGTTCGCCGCGGCGGCCGGTCTGACGCCCTGGCGCGGCGCGATCGCGCTCGGGGCACCCACGGGACACGAACTCCTCGCCGGTGCCGCCTGCGCGGCCGTGGCCGCCACGGCGCTGCTGGTCGCAGGAAAAGTGCCGGTCCGGCTGTTCGGCGCATTGCTGACCGTGTCGGTCGCCGCCGAAGTCGGCGCCTTCCTCTCCGTCGACCTGGACTGGTCGGGGACCACCGCCTGCTCGGTGGTCGCCGTCACCATGTTCGTGCTGAGCACCGTCGCACCCCGGCTCGTCCTGCGCCTGGCGGGGCTGCGCGTGCCCCAACTGCCGCGCAACGCGGACGAACTGCAGGAGGACGTCGAGCCTGCCACCGAGCCGGTCGTCGCACGCCGGGTCGCCGCCGCCGACGCGCACCTCACGCTCTTCACCGTCGGCGCGTCCGTGATCTACGCACTGGACCTCGTGCTCCTGACCCGCCACTCCGGCTGGTTCGACTGGCTGCTCGCGCTCACCCTCGCCGCCGCCGTGACCCTGCGCTCCCGCAGCGTCACCGAGACCGGGCAGCGCATCTCACTGGCGCTGTCCGGGACGCTCGGCCTGATCCTGGCCGTCACCTGGCTGCTGGAGTCCGGCGGGACCGAGGCCCGTGCGTTTCTGGTCGTGCTGCTGCTCGCCGCGGTGGCGCTGCTGCTGCTCGCCGCCGGACAACTGCCGTCCATGCGGCTCCTGCCCATCTGGGGTCACACCGCCGACATCCTGGAGACGGTCACCGCCCTCGCCCTGGTACCGCTGCTGCTCCAAGTGCTGCACGTCTACTGGTACTTCCGCACCCTGGCCGGCTGAGAGGACCCCGTGCAAAGCCGTCGTGACCATGTCCACGCATACCAGTTCGCCACCGGAAGGCTCGCGGCCGCGCTGGTGTCGGGAGAACCCTCCACGGGGGAGCCGCCGGCCCGCCGGAGTGTCCTCGGCGTGGTACTCGGAGTTCTCCTCGCCGTGCTCGCCTGCGCCGGGTTCGCCATCTACGGCCTGATCAAACCGGGCGGCAACACGGCCTGGGCCAGGCCGAACGCCATCGTCGTGGAGAAGGAGACCGGGACCCGCTACCTCTACGTCGACGGCGTCCTGCATCCGGTGGCCAACTACGCCTCCTCCCTGCTGGGTGCCGCCGGGTCGGCCGGCGGCACCACCGTGCACACCGTCTCCCGCAACTCCCTCGCCCACGTGCGCCGCGGAGTGGAGATCGGCATCCTCGCCGCGCCCGACTCCGTACCCCAGGCGTCGGCACTGCTGACGGGTGACTGGACCCGGTGCCTGACGCCCCACCAGAACCAGGGTGAGACGGTCGACTTCGCGCCCGCCGATCCGTCCCCGGCCCGCAGGTCGGCGACCGGCCGGCGCGTCCTGCTGCGCGCCACCGACGGCACCCAGTATCTGCTGTGGAACGGCACCCGGTACCGCCTCGGCGACCGCTCCACCCTCGTCGCGCTGGAGCTGGACGGACAGGACCCGATCCCCGCCCCCGAGAGCTGGCTCGCCGCACTGCCCGCGGGGCCGACCGCCGGCGCCGCCGACGTGCCCGGCCGCGGCAGGCAGGGCCCCCGGGTCGGCGACCGGGAGGCCCGCGTCGGCGACGTGTTCACCACCGGAACGGACGGCAGGGGCCCCACCCAGTTCTACGTGCTGCGCTCCGACGGCCTGGCCCCGCTGACCCGCACCGAGTTCGAGCTGCTCGCCACCAGCAAGGGTGCGGCCGAACCCCGTCAGCTGACCCCCAGGGACATCGCCGCGGTCGGCAGTTCTGCCGACCGCTCCCTGCTGCACCGGCTGCCCGATTTCCTCTCCGGCCCCGTCCTGCGCCCCGGCGGCTCGGCGGTGTGCCTGCGGCAGCACACCACCGGCGGCACCAAGGTGCACACCACGGTCACCCTGGAAGACCGTCCCGCCGCCTCGGCGCCGCCCGCCGTCGTCCCCGTCGGCCACGGGCTGCTGGTGCAGGCCCTCCCGCTGCCGCCGCGCGGCGTCACCCCGCAGGTGTACCTGGTCACCGAACTGGGCGTGAAGTACCCGCTCGCGGACGGCGCCGCCCTGTCGGCCCTGGGCTTCGGCGGCGGGCAGGTGCGTGCCGTGCCCCGTTCCCTCCTCGACCTCCTGCACACCGGCCCGGCGCTGTCCCGCACCGAAGCTCTGGCCGCCGTGCCCGCGTTCCCGGCCGGTTCTCCGTCACCGTCCGCCACCGCCTCCAAGGGCCACTGATGGCACTCGGAGTCAGGCTGCGCCGGGACGCGGAGGCACTCGACCTGGAGGGCCGCCGGGTCGGCCACACGCTCCTGGTCCATCCCAAGGGTGAACTGAGCGGGCAGGCCCTCGCCTTCGCCGAGGGGCTGCCCGCCGACCCCGAACACCAGGTCGTCGTGCTCGACCTGCCGAGTGACACCACCGACGCCACCTGGACGGTCCTCGCCCGACTCCTCGGCCGCGGCACCTCCGACGGCTACCGCCTGGTCATGGGCCGGAGACTGCCCGGCGGCATCGTGCCGGTCGGGCAGTGGCTGGCCGACCGGCTCGACCGTGCGGTCGTCGTGCCCGACGGTGCGCTGGTCCCGGCGGCCGGCGGTGTGCTCTACATCCCCGCCGACGGCGGATCGGGATGGGTACGCCTACGTCCGCGCCGGCAGCCCACCCCCGTAGCGCGCCGCTTCCCCAAGCCCGTCTGGGAGTTCAGCGTGTCCGACCGGGCCTGGCGGACCAGCGACCGGAGCGTGGTCGATCCGCTGCCCAGCGGGGTGTGGCTGCGCGGCGACGGCCACGAGGACGCGCTCTCCCCCCACCGGGGCCTCCTGGTGTCCCGGCTCGCGTACCGGCCCGACCTGCTGACCGTCGTCCTCGGCTGCCCCGGCGGGGACGCTCTGCCGCTGGACGACGTCTCCAGGTTCTGGGACTCCCTGCTGCCCGGCGTCCGCGACCTGGTGCGGTTCGTGGCCTACGGACCCCTGGCCGTACCGGAAGGAAGCAGCCCAGGCCAGGCGCTGGCCGACCGGCTCGGCTTCCCGGTGACCCTCGACAACGGCCTGCCGGTGAGCCATGCCGCGGGGGACACCCCCGAAGTACATGCCCTGGACGCCGATGGCTCACTCGGCTGGGCCGCCTTCGCCCGGCAACTGCGCTACACCCCGGCCAGGTCGACCGGTGGGCGGCCCACCGGGCCCGTGGTGGTCGGGTACCGGTCCGTGCTCGACGACCTCCCGGAAATCGCCCCGGGCCGCTACCAGTACGACGAGGCCGTGCTCGAGGTGGTGCCCAGCGGCCTGTGGCTGCGTCCGTCAGAGGAACCGGCCGAGGCCGCCGTCATCCGCTCCTCCGCGCCGTCGGCCCGGCACATCAACGTCGTCTTCGGCACGGTCGCGCACGCCACCGGCCGTATGCGCGAACTGGCCGAGCGTCTGCTCCAGCGGCTCGACCCCGCACTGCGCACCCTTGTCAGACTGGTACCCGCAGCGCAGATGGTCCGGCACGCAAGGGCGCATGAACTGACCGCCGCTCCCGCGCGTGCGGCTGTGACCGGCGTGGCGCATGGCAGGCCACCGGAGGGGGCAGCGGGCGGGTCGACGGCCCTTGAGCCCGGCGCCGCGGCCGCGGTCCCCGCCGCTCCCGCCGGGGTCACCGCGCCGGCCGCCGCCGTCGTGTACGAGCCGACCGGCCCATCGGCCCGGCCGGCCACCGCTGCACCGGTCGTCGGCAACGCGTTCGCCGGGCAGCACCCGCGGACAGCCGCCGCCGAGGCGACGGCGACGGGAGTGACTCCGGCCGCGGTGCCGACGACCGGGGTCACGAACACCGGAGTGACGGCCGGTGCGCCTATCGAGGTGGCGGGCGGTGGGCCTATCGACACGACGGTCGGTGCCAGGCCCGTGGGAGTCGCCGGACCGGCTGCGGACCCGGCTCCGGCGGGGGAGCGGACGCCCGGCTCGCCCGCCGGTGTGACCGAACCCGAACCGTACATCTGGGCCGCCGCGGCGTCCGCCACGGCGCCGCCCCCCGCCCCCTCCCCCTCCGGGGACGAGGGCAACGCCCCCGCACCGGACGGTTCCACGGGGCCGGCTGCCCCGCACCCACCGTCCC
>NZ_JBEYFS010000160.1:0-29664 GCF_040634475.1 Streptomyces sp. NPDC007095 | reverse complement strand
GACTGCCTGTACCAACGAGCTCCGTTGCTCTACGTCGGAAACTCGCCAACTCCCCTTGCGTGACCTGCGAAAACCCTAACTACCCGGCCTTGGGGCCTCCCCCTGAACGGTGGACACGCTGATACTGGATCTGCTTGATCCGGAGGAAGCGAGAAGACCGCGATGCGTGACCTGCCCTGGGGCCCTGGAAGAGCGGGTTACGTGCTTCGTCGGCGGCATCGTCATGGTGAGAGCGGCCCGTCCTGCTCAAGGGCGAGTAAAGGGGTGCGTCCCCTTTGCCCTCGCGCACCCCTGCACGTCTCTCCCCCGGTCCTGCACGAGTCCCCCGCTGCATGACACTCAAGATCGAATCCATCGAGCCGGTCACCCTGTACCGCGCCGCACTGGGGGCTGGAATGATGTTGGTGCTGTTCGGTCACGCCAGCCCTGTCGAGGCGACCGGATGTGTCGCCCCGTTCCTCGTGATCTTCGAGCGCACCCACCGGGACGGCTGGGGCTGAGGAAGGTACGCAGCGCTCGCGCATCTCCAACTACCGCTCCCGTCACAACAGTCTGCGCACCAGCGGCGGCAGGACCTGGATTCCACCCGGCGCGCTCACCTACCACCGCCAAGGAGAAGGGGTGGGTCAAGAGGCCGGGAGACGAGTGCCTCGTACTCCATGTCGGACAGGTGCGTGGCCTGTACGGAGACCTGGACACCGTCGAGCAGGGTCCGGAGTGTGCTGTAGCCGGAGGAGTGCGCGTTCCTCTCCTCGACTCTCGTCCCCGCCGGGCACCAGGAGATCAGCACGATCTTCTCCTGACGGGTCCCGTCCGCTGTCGCGAAGAGCAGGTCGTGGACAACGTACCGGGGCTCGTCGGCCGGCAGGGCCTTCAGCAGTTCGTCGTGTGTCAGGTTCCCCTCGAAGTCGGGGATCACGGTCTCCAGGCTGTCGCCGAGCCGGAAGATCACTGTGTTGATGTCCCGCCTGCTCTTCAGCTCCTGGAAGGCGCCGACACAGCTGTCGTCCACCGGGCTACCACCGCTCACGACGAGCCCTTCTGACTCATTGCGAGAACAGGCCGATCATTGCGAGAACAGGCCATCGGCTCAACGAACCGGCATCCCGGGCGGTTCTGGGCCGTTTGCCCTGAGGACCCGTTCCGCTCGGACGGCGCCCTGACCGGCCCGGACAAGGAGCACGTCGAGATCTCGATGCTCCCTGCACCTGCCCCAGTCCGCGCTCGTCCACGTCAACACTCTGCTGGTTCAGCAAGTCCTGGCCGAGCAGGCCTGGGGATCGCGGCTGGGAGGAGGACCGGCACGGTCTGACCGCGCCGTTCTGGTCCGATGCCAACCCGTACCGCACCTTCCGCCTCGACATGACCAGCGCCTCGACCTGGGGCCTGCTGCCGCCGTGCCCCGCCCCCGGCCCCCGGCCCCCGGCGGACGCCGTCTGCCGTTCGCGTACGGAGACACACCAAACGACTTCCAGGACTTCACCGACTCGAAGACAACGAGGCTCCGTAGTGGGCGGTGCTGGCCGGTCGGCCGACGCGCACGCCCCCGCCAGGCAACGTACGCCTGGCCCGTCAGCAGACGAGCCCGCAGGGTCGCTCAGGGCCTGCGGCCGTGAAAGGTGCGGCGCAGGTCACTCACCCAGGCGTCGGGGTTCTCCCAGGGGATGAAGTGGCCGCCGTGGTCGTGGGCGTTGACGTTGACGTGGTTGAACCAATCGGCCTGCGGGCCGGTCTTGAATGCCCGGACGCGCTCGTTGGCGGTCTGGATGCCGGGCGGGTTCTCGTACGTGACAAGGGTGAGGCCGACCGGGGCCTGCACGACCGGGGTGCGGTCGTGGGCGGGAGCCCAGGGGTAGCGGTTGGCGTTGGCGTAGTAACGCATCGATGTGGCGATGGAGTTGTTCACCCAGTAGATCGTGGCGTGGGTGAGCAGGTCGTCCTTGGTGAAGACGGACTCCACGTCGCCCCCGTTGTCGCTCCAGGCGTTCCAGCGCTCCAGCAGCCAGGCGAGCAGCCCGGCGGGTGAGTCGCTCAGCCCGTGGGCCAGGGTGGCGCCGTCGAGCATGTGCACGGCGAGGTGGGACGCCGAGCGGTGGTCCAACTCGATGATGCGGGCGCGGACGTCGGCGGGCTGGTCGTCGGTGAGGGGCCGATTCCGGGCGAAGTCCCAGGCGCGGTGGCCGGTGAAGAAGTCGAGCGGCAGCCCGGAGCCGATGTGGATGCCGTACAGCTCGCCGGCGTACTTGTGACCGAGCTGACTGGAGACGATCCCGCCGATGTCGCAGCCCCCTGCGGCGTACTTCTCGTATCCCAGGGTCTCGGTCATCAGGGTGTGCCAGAGGTCGGAGACCTTCCAGAAGTTGACGTCCGAAAAGCCGGTGAGCGGGCCGGGGAAACCGAAGCCGGGCAGGGACGGCACGATGACGTCGAACGCGTCGGCGGGGTCACCACCGAACGCGGCCGGGTCGGCGAGCGGGTCGATCACCTTCGACCAGTGCCAGAACGTCCACGGCCAGCCGTGGGTGAGGATCAACGGGATCGGGCGAGGGCCGCGGCCGGGCTTGCCCATGAAGTGCACCGGGACACCGGCGACGCTCACCTGGTAGTGCTCGTAGACGTTGATGGCGGCCTCGGCCTTGCGCCAGTCGTAGCCGTCCCGCCAGTAGGCCACCAGCCCACGGAGATAGCTGTCCGGGACACCGTAGGACCAGTCTCCATTCCCCTCGTCCAACGGCGGACGGGTCAATGTGAGACGGGCGCGCAGGTCATCGAGGACCTCGTCGGACACATGGATCGGGGTGGGCTCCAGGGGGAAAGCGTGCGGGGTGGTCATGGCGTGGTTCCTTACTGGGTAAGGGAAGCGGTGTCGTCGGCCTGTTGGGTGGTTGGGCGGTGAGCCGGGCCATTCCGAGGAGTGCGGGCAGCGACGCGGCGAGTGCCTGCCGGTGGTGCGGGTCGAGCTGGCCGGCCAGGGCGGCCAGGCGACCGATGCGCTCCTTTCGCCGCGACTCGACCACCTTCGCACCCGCGCGGACACTCGACGGCTCTGACGATAGGACGTTTCCACATCCGCCCCGGGGGCGGCGTTTCATAGGTGGTCGCTCGTGAAACACCCGCCGCAAACACCCGCCGCGCGGCGACCCACCTGTGGCAGACATGTTTCATGAGTTGTTGCAAACGACTGACCGACTGAAACACCCACATGAAACAGTTCGGGGTCGTGAGCGAAGACTTCAAGCGTGTGGAATCGCGCGACTGTTGGATGTCCACCTCCGCCGCCCCGGCGGGCTCCCCGTGCCGGACCGGCAAGGGCAAGCAGGCCACCACGGCAGCGAGCACGTGATCACCTCGCTACTTTGCGGCTGCTGTCTGGGCTGGGACTCCGGGGCCGAATGGCCGACACCGGTCCGCTCGGGCGGTCAAAAATGTGACGGCGCTTGGTTCACTCCAGGGCCCCTATCGGGACACGCCTCGTCGGCCTGGTGACGGCACGCACCACCCCGCACCGGAGGCCGACACATCCAAACCAGAACACTCGGATCCGATCTCCTGGCTGACCGCGCGCGTCGGGGGAATGATCACTCGCGTCGTTCAGATGATGACGCGGGCCTCGTCGCTGACCGGAAGCCTGAGAAGGCGAACAGGCGTAGGCCCCGGTTCCGCTCGTCGCCGAATGCACCTCCTCGTGCAGGGTGAGCCCGGTTTCGCTGCGCTACAGCCTGCGCATACGTCGAATGCCTCGACGACTCCCGCCCTGGGCCAGGAGTAAGTTCTCCCGCTTGCGCAGCTTCGCACCGGCGATCTTCGTTCCCTTTTCCGCCGATCCCGACTGGACCGACCGGCCCGGCCTCGTGGGCGGGAGTCCGGCCGCCTTCGCGACCTTCGTGGCTGTCACGCGTCTACCGGCCGGCCCCCGGCGCGGGTGACGTTCAGCCGGCTCGGCCGGTACAGGGCCGGGCACTGCTTCAGCTCACGAACTCTTCGTCCCCGTAACGCACCTCGGCTTTGTTCCAGTCCACGCCGAGTTCGGCCGTGAACCTCTGGGCCACCGGGAGGTCGGCGAGCGGGGCGATCAGGATGAGCCGCCCGTCCAGGGTGACCGAACCGCCGCCGAGCCGGTCGCGGGCGTTCGCGTCCGCGAGCAGTGCGTCATGGAGACGGGTTCGACTGACGCCGGGGGCCTGGATCTCGACCGCGTCGGCATCCGGCGAGGTGCGCGGCACACAGCGGAACGTGAGCACCGATTCCTGGTGGTATTGCTTGGCGATGACGTCGGCGATGTGGTGGAGCCCGTCGCGGCCGACCTGGTTGACGTCGAACTCGCGTGAACGCTCATAGGTGGCCTTCCTCAGGTCGCCGGACCAGAAGACGCCGTCCAGGAGGATCGAGGAGCCGGGCCTTGCGCCGTTGGCGTGGATGATCTTGCGCACCTCGTGGTCGAAGCGCGTCAGGCGGGTCTTGAGCCGGGAGTCGGCCGGATCCGTGATGATCGCGGTGTTGTCGGTGGCGAAGATCTCCGCAGTGGGGCAACCCCGAGCCGCCGGGATTGCCCGTGCGCTTTCCGCGCCCGCAACTCCCAGCGCCAGGGCGGCAACCGTGGCCAGGACGTGCGACTGCCGCCGCGTGATGACGTTCTTCATGCCATGATCAACGACCCTTGGCCGGCTTCGTTGCGTCACCGCCCGTGCCGCACCGCGGATCCGGCCGCGGGCCCCGACCGCGGCATCCGGCCACCTACACCGGGTACTCCGGTGCCTGGGTGTTCGGGCGTCTCACTGCGAGGGCCGCGATGTCGTCGTTGAGCCTTCCGCCGCTGTGGCGGAGCAGGTCCTGGTGAAGCCGGTCGAGCAGTTCACGGGGTGACTTCGGGCCTTGCCTCCGCATCCAGTCCGGGAGCGGGAAGAACTCGCCGGTGCGGTCCCGGGTCTCCGATACGCCGTCGGTGTAGAGCAGTAGCTGATCGCCCGGGGTGAAGGCGACGGTGTCGACGCAGTAGTGGGCGCCAATGAGCGCCGCGAGGTGGAGAGGCGGCGAGGGAGCGGTGGGATCCAGGACGCGGATCTTCCCGCGATGCGAGAGCAGCGGCGGCGGGTGCCCACAATTGAGAAGTCTGACCTGGCCGCCGCCGTGCGGGATCTCGGCGATGAGAGCGGTGGCGAAGCGCTCCGGCAGGTCCTGCGCCGGAAACGCGGCGCTGTGGCGGATGATGCTGATCTCCAGACGCCGGATGACGCCTCTCAGGTCGGGCTCGTCGTACGCGGCCTCCCTGAAGCAGCTGATCACCGCTGAGGCCGCCCCCACCGCGGACAGGCCCTTGCCGCGTACGTCACCGATGAGCAGCCGGACCCCGTACGGCGTGGCGGCCGCTTCATAGAAGTCGCCGCCGATCCTGGCCTGTTGTTGGGCCGCCAGATACAGCGACTCGATCTCGACGTCGTCCATGCGGCGTGGCAGAGGGCGCAGCAGTACCTTCTGGGCCGCGTCGGCGACGAGGCGGACATGGAAGAGCGCCTCCTCCCGCTGGAGTCGGACATGGCTCGCGTATGCGGCCGCCAGGGTGACCGCGACGATCGCAGCCGCGGTGTACTGCGTCCCCAGGTCGGTGTAGACGAAGCTGAGGCTGATCATGACCAGCAGGCAGAACGTGCCCAGCAGGATCGTGGGGAGTACGGGCCACATCGCGGCGGCGAGGGCGGGGGCGGCGGGCAGGAGTCGGCTGACGGCGATCTCCCTCGGTGTGGAGAACGCCAGGCAGGTGATGATGAGGGTGAGGATTACCGGTGACAACGGGGCAGCTTCCCACCAGCCACCGCCGAGGGAGCGACGGCGCCGCAGCCGTCCGGACATGATCACAAAATGCATCATATCGGTCGAAGTGGACATTGAGCGGGGCGCCGGGCGGTCAGGCCCGGCTCGAGGCGGGACGGGCGACGTGCGGCAGGACGGTGGCGTGGCGGGTCCGAAGCGTTCGGTGCGAAAGGTGGCGGCATCCCGCCCCCTGCCGACGAGTAGATCGCCGACCGCTTCGACGAAGCCGGTGGGACCGCAGCCGTTGAGGGCTTCCTGGAGGGAGCCGGGCCGTCAGGCTTTTCCAGATCGGCCTGCCTGATGAGGCCGGGCTTGCGGGAGGGGCGGACGGAGCCTGCCGGGGGCGCGATCATGGCCGCCTGCGGAAGGACGCCGGAATCGCCCGACACCAGAGGACGCGGGCGGTGACGGTCGCCGCCCGGGCGGCGACCGGTCCGCGAGGGGATCGGGCACGGGCACGCACCCGCCACGCACCTGCGCGGACCACCCACCGGCGAGACCCAGCTGATCAGTGTCGACCCCAAGGGCGGCCGCGATGACCTCGCGGCCGGGAAACCCTCCGCCAACGAGGACGCCACCGTCGTGGCGAGCGAGCCGCGCACACGGGACCGCGCCGCCTACGGAGGTCGATCTCAGGCGCGGAGCATCGATCACAGCGGCCGGCATTGCCTCCCTTAATCGAACGGACTAGTCTGTTCGATTAAGGGAGGTGCCCGCACATGGCGACGCGCACGAGAAGGACGAACACGGTCGAGAAGATCCTGGACACGGCGGCCGAGCTGTTCTACGCGAACGGCCTGCGGGGCGTCGGCGTGGACCAGGTGATCGCCGCCTCAGGGGTAGCGAAATCCACTCTGTACGTCCACTTCCGCACCAAGGACGAGCTGGTCGCGGCCTACCTGCGCAGAACCGACATATCCTGGCGCGCCCAACTCCAGACGGCCGCCGATCGGGCGGGCGACGACGCGGCGGCCCGGATCACCGGGCTTTTCGACGCACTGACGGAGGCCTTCGACCGGCACGGCTTCTTCGGCTGCCCCTTCGTCAGCGCCGCCGTCGAGACCGCACTCGACTCCGAGGCCCGGGCCATAACCGTGCAGCACATCGAACGCCGTCACATCTGGCTGACACAACTCAGCACCGAGGCAGGCGCCGCCGACCCCGACTCCCTCGCCCGCCACCTCGGCCTCCTGATAGACGGCGCCCTCGCGTCCGGACGGCTGCTCCAGGACCGCGCGGTGGTGGATCAGGCCAGATCCGCGGCCCGGCGCCTCCTCGACGACCACACCCGCCGCGACACGGCCGACGACCTCTCGTAACCGGCCACCAGGCACACCCGTGACCGCGAGACGCCCCACGCCTCCGGCTCCGTACTCACGAACAACCTCCAGGAAGGAAGGCAGGGCCATGCGCGCAGCGATCCTCGAACAGTTCGGGGCACCCCTGGTCCTCAAAGACCTCGCCCGGCCCGCCCCCGGCCCGGGCGAGGTCCTGGTGAAGATCGCGGCCAGCGGAGTGAACCCGCTCGACATCAAGATCCGGGCGGGGAAGGCCGCACACGCCCGGACCGTCCTGCCCGCCGTACTCGGCCTCGACCTCGCCGGTGTGGTCGAACAAGTCGGTACCGGCGTCACCGGGTTCGAAGTCGGCGACGAGGTCTACGGACTCACCGGCGGGGTCGGCGACCTCCAAGGCTCCCTCGCCCAGTACGCGGCGGTCGACGCCCGACTGCTGGCCGTCAAACCCGCCGCCCTGACCATGCGCGAAGCCGCCGCGCTGCCTCTGGTCTTCATCACCGCGTGGGAGGGCCTCATCGACCGGGCCCGAGTCCGCCCCGGCCACAAGGTCCTCATCCACGGCGGAGCCGGCGGCATCGGACACGTCGCCATCCAGGTCGCCCGTGCCCACGGCGCCGACGTCTACGCCACCGCATCCCCCGCCCACGCCGAGACGGTCGCGCGCCTCGGGGCCACGCCCATCGACCGCACCGCGATGTCCGTGACGGAGTACGTCGGCAAACACACCGGCGGCGAGGGCTTCGACATCGTCTTCGACACCGTCGGCGGTCCCGTACTCGACGCCTCCTTCACCGCCGTGCGCACGTACACCGGCCACGTCGTCAGCGCACTCGGCTGGGGCACCCACGCCCTCGCTCCCCTCTCCTTCCGGGGCGCCACCTATTCCGGCGTGTTCACCCTCATGCCCATGCTCACCGGCCGCCACCGCGCACACCACGGCGAGATCATGCGCGAGGCCACCGCTCTCGCCGACGCGGGCTCCCTCAAGCCACGGCTCGACCCACGCACCTTCACCCTCGACTCCGTCGCCGACGCACACACGGCGGTCGAACGAGGCACTGCGGCGGGCAAGGTCGTGGTGGACATCGCACAGGCCCCCGACGGACCGTGAGTCGCGCTCCGTATTCCGCCTGTAGTGCTCACATACCTTCCCCGTCGAACGGTCGACCATGGCGAAAGGAATGGAGTAAGGATGGGAGAGTGCGGCCGTATCGCTGCACGAGAAAACGACCGGCGGCCTCGCGATCCCACACGAGAATTTCCTTTCCGGCCGCGTGCGGCAGCGTTGTGGCCCTCCGTACATGGCGTCTTGAAGGTCTTGAAGATCTTGCACGCGCCATGGTGACCGGACAATCAGCTCTGCGAGCTCCAGGACGGTCAGCCGGTACCGCTCCGGAGCACGTTGCAGAGAAGAGCACCCCCGTGAATTACATAACGCAGCAACTGCGCTCTTCTACCGCCCCGGCAGTCGACGCCCCCTCGCGGGCAGCGGTCTCCGCCGCTGACTGCGGTCTGCTTCTCATCAGACTTACGTTCGGCCTACTCATGGCAGGACACGGTGCCCAGAAGCTCTTCGGGGTGTTCGGTGGCGACGGCCTCACCGCTGCAGGCAAAGGATTCGCCGCGCTGGGGTACCGTCCCGGAAAGGTCTACGCCGCCATAGGCGGTGGCTCCGAGTTCCTGGGCGGTATCGGTCTGGCTCTGGGGCTGTTCACGCCGCTGGCGGCGGCTGCTCTGATCGGCGTGATGATCAATGCCATGGCGACCGTGACCGGGGCACATGGATTGTGGGATACCCAAGGCGGTGTGGAGTACAGCGTGTGTATCACTGTCACCGCACTCGCCATCGCGGCCATCGGCCCGGGAAACCTGGCCGTCGACCGTCTTTTCCCCTGGGGCAAAGGAGGCTGGGCCGAAACGGCCCTCGCCCTGTTCCTGGGCGGCATAGGCGCCGCGATCGTCCTCATCCTCTAGCCATTCTCCAGCCACGCCACGGCGTCATTCCGCGGATCATGGCCCGGCAACCGCAGACCATGCACGGCGCGGCGGCCGTACTGGCCCAGGCCTATCCCGGCCGGTTCGTGCTCGGCCTGAAGGTCGGCCATTCACAGCAGGCCGCCGACGTGGGCCAGGAGTTCGGCATCCCGTCGGCCACGACGCGCGACTACGTGGACCGGATGGCCGCCCCGGCCCAGCCGCCCGCGCACGTCGCCGTTCCCCCGAGATCGCCGGGGTGGGTGACCGGCTGGAGTGGCTCGCCCCGGCGCTGGTCGGCGTGGACAGCTCAGGTTGAACGCTGTTGTCCGGTGATCTGGTCGGAGTACACCTTCAGACACGCACCGGGGCGGTGGCCGATACCGCCATCAGTCCTTGAGCTTGAGGAGAATGCGGGCCAGTTCTTCGAGTTCGGACGGGTCCAGCCTGTCCGCCAGGACGGGAGCCAGGGTTTCGCGGCGGGCGGCGTCCGCGTGCTCGAAGAGGTCGCGGCCCTTTGATGTGATGGTCACCTCGACCGACCTGGCATCGGTGGCCGAAGGGGCGCGGGTGACCAGTTCGCGGGCCTGGAGGGCGTCGATCACCCGGGAGACCTGGCTGCGGCTGATCAACGCGCAGGAGCCGAGGTCGGTGGCCGACAGCGGCCCGTCCTGGTGGTAGAGCCAGAGCAGTACCTCGAACCAGGAGGCCGGCAGGCGGAAGTCCTCCTCCAATCGGGCGCTCGCGCGTGAGGTGAGGGCACTGCTCACCCCTACGAGGCGGTAGTACGCCTGGTCCTCGACAGGCAGTTCTGCCTGCTTGAGCTTGATGTCCGTCACCAGGCGAGTCTACCAATTTGCGTGCACGCACACACAACCTTAATGTGTGTGTACACGCAATCATGGAGGCTCATCATGAAGATCGCCCTTGTCACCGGCACGTCGACCGGCATCGGCCTGGAAACCGCCGTACTCGCCGCGAAGGCGGGCTACGTGGTCGTCGCGACCATGCGGAACACCGACAAAGCCGCAGCGCTGCTCGAGCGGCTGCCCGACGCCGACGTCCGACAGCTCGACGTGACGGATCCGGACTCGGTCAGGGCCTGCGTCGACGGTGTGATCGCCGACCACGGACGGCTGGACGCGCTGATCAACAACGCCGGGGCCGGACACCTGGGCACCATCGAGCTGGAGAGCATTGACGACGTCCGCGACGTCATGGAGGTCAACTTCTTCGGAGTCGTCCAGGTCACCAAGGCCGCACTGCCGTACCTTCGCGCCGCCAAGGGGCGTCTGATCACGGTCACCAGCATCGGAGGCGTCGTCGGCCAGCCGTTCAACGAGGCCTACTGCGCGGCCAAGTTCGCGGTCGAGGGCTGGATGGAGAGTCTCGCCCCTGTCGTCGGCAAGCTCGGTGTCGCGGTGAGCGTGATCGAGCCCGGCGCCGTGGCCACCGAGTTCGTCGCGAACGTGCGGGCCGACCGGGACGTCGAGGCCCTGGTCGCCGGGGCCGGGGACTACCAGCCGGTGATCAACGGTTACCTGGCCCGCACCCAGCAGGCGTTCTCCGCGGCGCAGTCGGCCCGGGAGTGCGCGGAGATCGTCGTGGGCGCGCTGACGGCCGCCGAGCCCCGGTTCCGCTACCAGAGCTCCGAGTCCGCGGCCGGCTTCACCGCGGTCAAGCTGGCCGACGCCGACGGCTCAGCCGTACAGGCTCTCACCACCTCCTGGCTCGGGGCGTGAACAGGGAGGACTGAGCTGGAGGAAACGTGCGGGTCATCATCGATGCCGGCCTGGTCGTCCCCCACCGCGAACGCCCCGGCCGACCGCTCCTCGCCGGTGAAGAGGAGGCAGGCGGCCCCGCGGACACGGTCCGCAGGGCGTCGGCGGTTTGTCGCCGGGCGACTGGACCGGCTTGTTGACGCCCAGGAGACATGGCCCAGGGGCGACCACGTAGGCACCTCGCCCAGAGGCCACGCGGGGCCCTCCCCCATTCGACCGCCTGACATCCGCTCGGCGGGGTCACCCCTCCGATCAGCGGGATCCGCACGGGCACGCCGGGGATTCCCGCGAAGTTGAGGCGTTGTTCACCCGAACTCCGGGCGGCGGCCGGAAAGTACGGCGTCAATCCATGTCAGTCCCCCAAGGAGTTGCGCCTGATGCCGAGCACCACGCCCGCCGAGGTCCGTACCATCCCAGCGGGCGGCAGAAACGCACCACCCGGACGCCACGCCTTAAGGTTGGACATCCAGGGGCTGCGCGCGGTGGCCGTCACGCTCGTGGTGCTCTCCCACGCCGGAGTGCCGCAGGTCAGCGGCGGATACGTCGGGGTCGACGTCTTCTTCGTGATCTCCGGCTTCCTCATCACGTCCCTGCTGCTGCGCGAACTCGCCACCACCGGCCGCTTGTCGGTCCGCACCTTCTACGCCCGCCGGGCGCTGCGGCTGCTGCCCGCGTCGTCCCTGGTCATCGCGGTCACGCTGGCCGGGTCATGGCTGTTCCTGTCTAAGGCGCGGCTCGCCGAGTACGCGGGCGACGCCCTCGGCAGCGCGCTGTACGCGGTCAACTTCCGGTTGGCGGCGGCCGGTACGGACTATCTCGCCCAGAACAGTCCGCCTTCGCCGTTCCAGCACTTCTGGTCGCTCGCCGTGGAGGAGCAGTTCTACCTGGTGTGGCCGCTGCTCCTGCTGCTCAGCTGGCGGGCCGCCCGCGGCCGGCGCCGACTGATCGCTCCGGTGCTCGGGGCGCTGTGCCTGGTGTCGTTCGTGATCAGCGTCCTGGTGACGAACTCCTCGGCGCCCTGGGCGTACTTCGGCTCCCCCACCCGGGGCTGGGAGCTCGGCGCCGGCACGCTGCTGGCGCTGGCCACGGCCCGGCTGGAACGGCTGCCCGCCGCCCTCGCGGCCCCGCTGACCTGGCTCGGCCTGGCCTGCGTCGTGCTGGCGGCGGTCCGGTACGACGACGAGACGCCCTTCCCGGGCTACCACGCCCTCCTGCCGGTCCTCGGCGCCGCGCTCGTCCTGGCCGGCGGCTGCGCGCCCGCCTCGCACGGCGCGGGGTGGCTGCTCGGGCGGCGGCCTCTGGTGTGGCTGGGCGGGCTCTCGTACGGCTGGTACCTGTGGCACTGGCCGCTGCTGGTCGTAGCCCCGGTGGCACTGGGCCGTACGGACGGCATCGCCGAGGTGCCGCTCGCGCTCGGGCTGTGCGCGGTCGCGCTGGGCCTGGCCTGGCTGACGCTGCGCCTCGTCGAGAACCCGGTCCGCTTCCACCGGGTGTTCCGGGGACGGCCGCACCGGGCCTTGGCGCTCGGCGTCGGGCTGTCGGCAGGGGCCACGGTGCTGGCGCTGACGGCGGCGGCGGTCCCGCCGACGATCGAAGTGGGCGGGACCGCGCCCGTACTGGCAAAGGAACTGGCCGACGCGCCGGACCCGCAGGCGCGGCTGGCCGAGCTCCTCGCGGCATCCTCCGGCAGCCTGCCGAACAACCTCACCCCGGCCCTGCCGAAGGTGAAGTCCTCCCGGTCCGCGGTCTACCGGGACGGCTGCCACGTCGACTACGCCAGCACCCGTAATCCGCCGTGCGTCTACGGGAACCTCGCGTCCTCCCGGACCGTCGTGCTCTTCGGCGACTCCCACGCGGCCCAGTGGTTCCCGGCTCTGCAGGGCCTGGCGACGGAGCGCGGGTGGAAGCTGGTCTCACTGACGAAGGCCTCCTGCAAGACCGCCGGCGTGACCATCATCAACCGCCACAAGCCGTACACGGCCTGCGACACCTGGCGTTCCAACGCCGTAGCGAGGATCAACGCCCTTCACCCCGCCCTGGTGGTCGTCTCCTCCTCGGACGCGGGCGACCCCGCCCAGCCCGACGACGACACCCTGCGGCGGTGGACCACCGGCTTCGAGGACACCTTCCGGGACCTCGGCGCCTCCGGCGCCCACGTCGCAGCCCTGCTCGACACCCCCTGGCCCAAGGGCGACCCGGTCGACTGCGCCGCCGACAACTCCCTGCAACTGCACGCCTGCGCGAATCACCTGCCGGACGCGATCCACGATGCGACCCGCCAGACCGCCATCCGCAACGCCGCCGCCGCGACCGGCGCCGCGGTCATCGACCCCCGACCCTGGGTCTGCGCGATCCGCACGGGCATCTGCCCCGTCGTCGTCGGCAACACCGCCGTCTACCGCGACGAAAGCCACCTCTCCGAGGCCTACGCCGCGGCCCTCGCCCCTGTCCTCGCCGGCCCCTTGGACCGCCTCGTCGGCAGCTCCTGAACACACCGGAGATGCGAGGCCGAGGCCCCTACATGGGGGCCCAGTGATCAGATGGAGGAACTCTGGGCCTCGACGCGCAACACCCGCAGCCGAGTTGGCCGATGGCCTCGGCCGAACCGGGGGTGCGCACGAGCGCCTATCAGATCTGAGGTGTGGGTCCCCGGGGAAGATCCGGACGCGGTGACCCACACCCATGCGACGTTTCTGCGGACGGAGGACGGCTGCGTGGTGTACCGGGTCGGCTCCGGCGACCACCGCTTCACGACGTAAGGCGCACGCGGGCCTGCCCGCGGCCCCAGTCACCAGTAGTGGCGGCGACCACCGACAGCGTGTCCGGCAGCCCCGAGGATCCACAGGACGAGTCCGATGATCACAAGGATCACGCCGATCGTCCAAAGAATGCTGATGCCCGTGACGAAACCGACGACGAGCAGAATGATGCCGAGGACAAGCATTGCAACCTCCCGCAATGAGCCCCCCTCGTCCCTCCGTGTACCACCGCAGGGCAACTCCTAACGCGGTTGCGGCACGCGATCGGGGGAGCTCTCCGGCTCCTGCGGTGGGGGTGGGCTCGTCGCGGGTACGAGCTCGGTGAGCAGGATCGTGCGGTCGTCCGCTCCGTCGTTGGTGGCCGACGTGCCGTGAAGCAGCCGTCGGCACAGGGATTGCAGGGTGTCCGGGCCGGTGGCGCCGTCGGAGTCGACGCCGGCCGTGTCGAGAAGGCCGGCGAGACGCGCGATGCCCTGGTCGATGTCGGTGTGGCGGGACTCGACCAGGCCGTCGCTGTAGAGCAGGAGCAGTACGGGGTCGGGCACGTGCAGGACGGTGGGCTCGTACGCCCCCATGCCGAGTCCGAGGGGCAGGCCCGGGCTGGTGAGAGTGACCGGCCTGGTCCGTCCGCCCGGATCGCGGATCAGCGGGGGCGGGTGGCCGGCTCCGACGAAGGTGCATGTGCGGCGCCTCGCGTCCCACTCGGCGTACATGCACGTGGCGAAGGAAGCTCCCGGTGTGTCACAGGCGAGCGCGTCGAGGCGGCGCATCAGCTCGGCCGGGGTGATGTCCAGTCCCGCCAGGGTACGGACGGCGGTGCGCAGCTGGATCATGGCGACGGCCGATTCCGGACCGTGCCCCATGGCATCTCCGACGATCAGACTGACGCGGCCTCCCGACCGGGGCAGCACGTCGAACCAGTCACCGCCGATGATGTTGTCGTGCCCGGCGGGAAGGTAGCCGTGGGCGATACGGCAACCCTCGAACACCCGCTCAGTGGCAGGGAGCAGGCTTCGGCGGATGGCCAGTGCCGTACGGCGTTCGCGTGCGTACCGGCGCGCGTTGTCCAGGGCCACACAGGCGCGTGCGGCCAGCGCCTCCACGGCCTCGGCGTCGACGGGCAGGAAGGGCGCTTCGTCCGGGCCGCGCGTGCAGGCGATGAATCCGACGGCGGTACCGCGCAGATGCAGCGGGACGACGAGGAAGGAAGCCGTGCGCAAGAGGACGTCCATGCGGGCGTCGCCGCCACCGGAGGTGCTGAGCCGCGCGGACGTATGGGCGTCGACCGTGTCGAGCAGTTGCGCCTCGAGGGTGGCGATGGCACGTGTGTAGGGCGTCCCGCGCGGAAAGACGATGACCTCGCCGACCGGCAGCAGCCCCTCCCAGTCCTCGGGTGCGTCCGTTCCGATGCGCAGCGCCAGTCGGCGGGCCTCGATCTGCGGTGGTTCCGCGGAGGCGTACGCGTTCTCCTCCAGCAGCCAGCGCTCCAGCAGGTAGACCGAGGCCGCGTCGCAGAACCCGGGCGTCAGGGCGTGGACGACATGGCTGCCGGTCAGGCCCAGGTCGAGTTCCGAGCCGATGACGTCGGCCGCGGGGAAAAAGGCCGGCTGACGGCGTGAGCGCGCGGTGGCGGGTTCGTCGTCCGTGGGACAGTGCGCTTCGTTCCGCAGGGTTGTGCCTTTCCGGTGGGGCTCGACTCCGGGAGCGTGGCCTGGGCATCGTCCCGCCACACATGGTCGGCAACTATATGATGGAGCGTCAAGATCACGGACATGAAAGGGAGTTGAGTTGGCCGACAACGACGGTCTCCCGCAGGAAATCGATCCCGACAAGGCGAGCGTCGCCCGGATGTACGACGCGATGCTCGGCGGACAGCACAACTTCCCCATAGACCGGGAGGCGTTGGCGGCCTTCACGGCGATCGACCCCCAGGTGCGCACGCTGGCGCGGGCCAATCGCGCCTTTCTCGGCCGGGCCGTGCGTTTTCTGGTCGAGGCCGGGGTGCGGCAGTTCATCGACCTCGGATCGGGCATCCCGACGCAGGGCAATGTCCACGAGGTGGCACAGGCGGCCAGCCCGGAGGCCCGGGTGGTCTACGTGGACAGCGACCCGGTGGCCGTGGCCCACAGCACTGCCCTG
Organism: Streptomyces sp. NPDC007095; assembly: GCF_040634475.1. NCBI lineage: Bacteria > Bacillati > Actinomycetota > Actinomycetes > Kitasatosporales > Streptomycetaceae > Streptomyces > Streptomyces sp. NPDC007095. Next base: position 13,905 of record NZ_JBEYFS010000160.1, on the reverse strand, counting down.
CTCGCCGACAATCCCGGCGCGGACATCGTCGACGCCGACATCCGCCGGCCGGCCGACGTCCTGTCGTCCCCGCAGGTACGGAAGCTGATCGACTTCGAGCAGCCCGTCGCGGTACTGATGATCACGATCCTGCACTTCATCACGCCCGAGGAGAACCCCGCCGGCATCGTGGCCGCGTTCCGGGACGCCCTGCCCGAGGGGAGCTGGCTGGCGCTCACGCATGCGACGAACCAGGATCGCCCGGACACGGCTGCCGCCGTGGGGCAGCTGTACCGGTCCAAGGCCACTTCCCCGGTCACCGCGCGCTCCCGCGGCGAGATCCGGAATCTCTTCGACGGTTTCGACCTGGTGGAGCCCGACCTGGTCTACGTACCCCTGTGGCGCCCGGCCCCGGACGACCACATCCCGGAGAACCCGTCGGAGTACTGGGTGTACGCGGGCGTCGGCCGCAAGCGTGCGTGAGGCGGCTTCGGTGAGTCCGGCGAGTTCGGCGAGTTCGGCGAGTACGGCGGCTTCGGCGACTACGGCGACTACGGCGACTACGGCGAGAGGAACGTGGGCGTCAGCAGGGAAGGTGGCACGGGCGGTAAGGCCGAAGGCCGGGCATCAGAGCGGGTCCGACGACAGATCGCGACGGTGGTCGGACATCGGCAGCGTGCTTCCCTCACCGCCGGCCTGTGACCTCCGGTCGGCGGGAGAGCGCCACTCGACGCTCGGATGGCTGGGGGCATGGGGACCGAGGACTTCGGCGACCGCCGCGGACACCTGCTGCCGGAGCGGGTCGGGAAGCGGATCTCCGTTCACGGCACCGACCAGCTCTTCGGCGACATGGTGGAGTTTGGTGTTGGTGTGCTGGGACACCTCGACCAATACAGTCCAGGCGTCGTCGGCGCCCAGGCCGAACGAGGCCATCAGGACTCCCCTGGCCAGATCGATGACCGGCCGGGTCTGCATGGCCCGTTTGAGCTGGACGACTTCAGTGCGCAGGTCCTGCTCGGCTTCGCCGCTCAACCCAACCTCCTTGTGCGCTCTGTCGCTCTTGCCGGGATGCCTGTCACGGCCGTCGCCGGTCCGCCGGTCGACCGCGTGGGGGCTTGGCGCAGGGAGCGCTGGAGTCGGTGCTCGGTGTCGATGCCACCGGAGACAGCGGCGACAGTCCGTTCATCGGCCGGACGTGCCACAGCCTTCAGAAGCGGGCCGAAGACTTCGCTGCCGACCTGGACGGAGAGTGGACGTTCGTGCATGGCAGTCGCTCCTGGGGCATCCGCCTGTCTCACTACTCCAAGCGTCAGCCTTCAGATCCTCACACGTCAAGAGATACAGGAACTTTCTTTCACCCTTTTGAATGCGCGAATGCCGGGCCGTATCCTCGAGACATGGGTGAAGTACCACAGGGACATTCCGGCTGGACCTTTCTCACCAACCACGCCCGGGTGCTGGCCGCCATCTCCAGGGATCAGGGAACCCGAATCCGCGACATCGCCGCACGGTGCAGACTCACCGAGCGCGCCGTCCAGAAGATCATTTCCGATCTGGAGCAGGAGGGCTATCTCACCCACACCCGCCAGGGCCGCTCCAACATCTACCACATCGAACCGGGGACCATCCTTCGGCACCCGGCGGAGGCCGGGTTGAGCGTAGAGGGCTTGCTGACCCTCCTCGACCGGCACGACGCACGGCGCGACGGCAGGCCGGAGCCCGAACAGCACTCGCCCACGTTCGATCATTCCGCTCGGCGAGCGAAGGACTGACCTCTCCGCCCGGGACGGTCCGTTCGCCGCCCCATGAGGGTGTGGCTGGGCATACCCCGACCGGGGGCCGCTGCCCGCGGTCACGGTGCCGGTCCTGGCCGCCGGGCTCGCTGAGCCGCGGGCCCGCCCCGGGAGGAGAGGTCCCGGTTGGCATGTCGCTTGGGCATGGCAGGGTCGAAACAGTGGCATAAGGACCACAAGCTGCGTGCTGGGCGGCCGCTGACATGGTCAACGTCGGCTTGTGGGTCCGGGTCCGGGCCAGACCCGGCAGGGAGAAGGACCTCGCGGAGTTTCTGACCAGCGCTCGGGCCGTCGTCGAGGAGGAGCCCGACACGGTGGCGTGGTTCGCCGTGCAACTGGACGAGTCCACCTTCGCCATCTTCGGCGCGTTCCCCGACGACGCCGCCCGCCGGGCCCACCTGGTCGGCGGCGTGGGCAAGGCACTCGCGGACAAGGGGCCCGAGCTGCTCCGTGAACCGCCCTCCATCGAGTACGCCGACGTGCTCGCGAGCAAGCTCCGCAATACGTGACCGATTACGTGTTTTCACTGAGGCTGCCTTCGTCGCAGCCGTCTACGTTCGAGGAGTCGGACGACACGGACGGTTTCGAGGGGACTGAGTGAAGAACAACTCCGCAGGCTGGCTCGGGAGTTGGGTGCCCCTCCTGGTGGCAGGGAGTCTGCTGACCGGCTGTGCGGGCGCTTCCGGCGGTTCGGCCTCACCCAGCACCGCGCCGGAAACCCGAGCGACCCCTTCGGACGGTTCGAGCTCCGCTTCCGGGTTCACACCCGAGGCCGCGCTTGTCCCCCGGACCTCAAAGGACGCGCGAAGACTGGTCGACTCCGTCGTGCTCGCCCCGAGCGACTGGGGCCGGGGCTTCGTCGCCCAGGATCCGTCCCAGAGCACTCCCGGTACCTGGGCCGTGCTGGACGGCGGCTGCCGTTGGCAGCGGGAGAAGCTCCCCCACGGGGTACTGGCCGGCACGTCCCGGTACAGCCGACTGCCCGGTGGCGAAGGCAAGGGCACCGTCAAGGTGACGGCCGCGGCCACCGCGCACTCCTCCGTCCTCGGTGCCGACGACCAACTGAGCACCACCCTCGAGGAGGTTCTGCGCTGCCCGGAGCAGCAGCCCCGGACCGACGAGCGGATCACGGGCCTGATGTCCCTCGGCACCCCCTTCGGCGCCCGCGAGCAGCAGTACGCCGACGACTCCGTACTCGAAGCGGGCCAGTACGTCGAGAAGGGCGGCGCACAGTCGTACCGGTGGATGGTCGCCCGGCTCGGCACGGTCGTCGTGGCCGTCTCGGTGACGGGCGCGAAGGGGCGCCCCCAGCCGGAACTCGATCAACTGGGCACCCACGCCCTGGCGCAGATGCTGACCCGCGTCCAGCAGCGGTTGAAGGGGAAGTGATGGAACCGCTCCGTACGTCCGACCCGGCCAAGCTGGCGGACTACCGACTGCTCGGGCGACTCGGCGCGGGCGGCATGGGTGTGGTGTACCTGGCCCGCTCGGCCGGGGGATCGCTGGTCGCGCTGAAGGTGATCCAGGCCGAGTACGCCGAGGACGCCGACTTCCGGGAACGGTTCCGGCGCGAGGCGGACACAGCCCGCAGGATGACCAGCCCTTGGGTGGCGTCCCTCGTGGACGCGGACCCCGAAGCGGCGGCACCCTGGCTGGCCACCACCTTCGTACCGGGGCCCTCGCTCGGTGAGGCCGTCGCCGCGCACGGTCCGTTGCCCGCGCGGAGCCTGCGGGTGCTGGGTGCCCGGCTCGCCGACGCACTGCGGGACCTTCACGCCGCCGGTCTCGTGCACCGGGACGTCAAACCGGGAAATGTGCTGCTGGCGCTCGACGGACCACGCCTGATCGACTTCGGTGTGGCCCGCGACCCGGAGGACACCGCGCTCACGTCGACCGGCGTCGTGGTCGGCACCCCTGGCTTCCTGTCACCGGAACAGGCCCAGGGCGGGCGGGACCTGGGACCGGCCGGTGACATCTTCTCGTTGGGCTGCGTGCTGGCCTACGCGGCCACCGGCCGCCCGCCGTTCGGAACAGGTTCGCTCGACGCGCTGCTGTTCCGCGCGGTGCATGACGCGCCGGATCTGGAGGGTGTTCCGGAGGAGCTCGACCAAGTGGTGCGCGGCTGCCTGGAGAAGGACCCGCATCTGCGGCCCACGGCGTCGGCGCTGTCGAAGGCACTCTCGGTACCCGGGGCTGACTCCTCCACCACCCCCCTGCTTCCCGTACAGGACGCTGCGCCTCCCGATCCCCGCGAGGCCCTGCGGGTGCGGAACCGGGCTTCCGAAGGCAAAGTCCCCGGCGCCGAAGCCGCCTGGCTGCCCGAAACGTTGATCCAGCTGATCGCCGAACGGTCGGCCGCGGGGCTCGCGCTGCCCGGCATCGATGACACCGAGTTCGACTCCGCGGCGATCGGTTCCGGTGCGGCGGACGCGGAAGGCGCCACCGTACCGGCGCCCGCCTCGCCGCCGCGCCGCGTCGTGGACAGACGCCGCCTCCTGCTGGCCGGTGCCGCCACGGCCGTCGCGGCCGGGGGCGGCCCCGCCGCCTGGGCGGCGCTTTCCGGCGACGGCGAGCGCAACGGCAAGGCCTCCGGCTCGGCCTCGACGGTCGCCCGGCCCGTGCACACCATCGGGCTGCACGCCGACCTGACCGGTGACCAGAAGACTGTCGGCCAGGCTCAGGAGAAGGGACTGCGGCTCGCGGTCGCCGAGTTCAACGCCCATGCGGACAGGCCCTTCACGCTCGCCGTGAAGACCGTGGACGACGGCGGCGATCCGGCCAAGGCGCCGGCCGCGGCCGAGCAGTTGGTCTCCGACCGTTCCGTCCTGGCCGTGATCGGTCCCACCACGGACGCCACCGCCCAGGCCTCGCTCGCGACGTACGACGCCGCGCTGCTGCCCGTCATCGCGGTCTCGCCCGGAGCCACCGTGCTGACGGTGATGGGCAGCCGGTCCCTCCTCCACGCCCGCCCCACGGACACGATCCTGCCCTTCTATCTCAGCGCCTATCTGCGCGGCACCGCGAAGTCGCGCACGATCGGGATCGTCGACGACCGGGCGGCGGACGCGTACGCCTGGGAGATCAGCAGCACGCTGAGCCGGGTTCTGCGGGACGCGAGACAGCCGGCCGTGCCGAAGGTGGTGAGCGCGTTGCGGACCGACTTCGGGCCGGCCCTCGACGCCCTTCTCGACGGCGGAGCGGACTCCGTGGTCTTCGCCGGCTATCAGGACCGGGCCGCGTTGCTGGCACGAGAGCTGAAGAGCCGTGCCTTCCCGGGGGCCCGGACCGCCGCCGAGGGGGTGCTCGACCCCCGGTTCCTGTCGGCTGCCGGGGACGCGGCCGAGGGCTGGGTCATCGTCGCCCCCGTCATGGACTCCTCCGTGGCTCCGCAAGCCAGGGCGTTCGCGGCCGCGTACCGCAGGCGATTCGGTGCCGAGCCGGAGCGGTATGCCGTGGAGGCCTACGACGTGGCCCGCCTCGCGGTGAGGACTCTGAGTACGCTGCCCGCCGCGCGCGTCACCCGCCAGGACCTGACGACAGCGCTCCGTTCGGCCACGTACAAGGGGATCACGAAGAACTTCGCGTTCGACAAGAAGACCGGGGCCCTCGTCATCGACGGCAACGGGGTCTTCCTGTGGAAGGTCACCGGAGGCCGGTTCCGGTACCAGGGCGTGGCGCCGTACCAGGTGTCCACCTGATGGGGCGCTGATGGAGCCGTTGCGCGGCGCCGACCCGGCCGGCGTCGCGGGCTACCGGCTGCTGCGCCGGCTGGGCGCGGGCGGTATGGGTGTGGTGTACCTGGCCCGCTCCGCCGGGGGTTCGCTCGCCGCGCTGAAGGTCATCCGCGCCGCGTACGCGGACGACCCGGGCTTCCGTGCCCGGTTCCGTCGTGAGGTGGAGACAGCGGGACGGGTCTCCAGCCCCTGGGTGGTACCGCTGCTCGACGCGGACCCGCACGCGCAGTCGCCGTGGCTCGCCACCGCTTTCGTGCCGGGCCCCTCCCTGGAGGACGCGGTGGAGGGGTGCGGACCGCTGCCGCACCACACGGTCCGGTTCCTGGGAGCCCGCCTCGCCGAGGCGTTGGACGCCGTGCACGGGGCGGGTCTGGTGCACCGGGACGTCAAGCCCGGCAATGTGCTGCTCGCGGTCGACGGACCGCGAATGATCGACTTCGGTATCGCCCGCATGCCGGAGGACACCGCGCTCACCGCCAGCGGGATGGTGGTCGGCTCCCCCGGCTTCCTCTCCCCCGAGCAGGCCAGGGGAAAGGGCAGGGAGATCGGGCCGGCCAGTGACGTCTTCTCGCTCGGCTGTCTGCTCGCGTTCGCCGTGACGGGCGAACGCCCCTTCGGCCGGGGCTCGGTGGCCGAGGTGCTGATGCGTACGGTCCACGACGAGCCGGACCTCGACGGGGTTCCGGCGACGTTGCTGCCGCTGCTGCGGAACTGCCTGGGGAAGGAGCCCGGCTCCCGTCCCACCGTGGCCGAGGTACGGCGGACCCTGGACCGGGAGCATCCTGACGGCCGGCACAGCGGGGGCTGGCTGCCGGAGCCGCTCACCCGTCTGATCGCGCTCGGATCGACGGCCGTACTCGCCCTGCCCGCCGTCGAGGCGACCGAGATCTCCAGGACGACGGCGGTCGACGTGCCGCCCGGCGACGATCCGGTACCCGGCCCGGAGCGGCCGCCGAAGGCCTCCGCACGACGCCGCCTCCTGATGCTGGGCTCGGCCGCCGGGGTCCTGGCGGCAGGCGGAACGACGGCCTGGTGGACCGCGGATCGCCCCGGCCGCGCCTCGACGCGGGGGACCCGCGCGCGGCTTCCTCGGCTGGCCGTCGCCCTGCACGCCGATCTGAGCGGAAGCCACGCGGCGGCGGGCCGGGCAGGAGAACGGCGTCCGGCTCGCCGTCGACCACCTCAACTCCCGTGCCGACCGCGGCTTCGACCTGGTGCTCCAAGTGCACGACGACGCGGGCAGCACGACCCGGGCGCAACGGGTCGCTCGGCAACTGGCGGCCGACGACCGGGTCCGAGCGGTGATCGGGCCGACGACCGACGGTTGCGCGAAGGCCGCCCTCGACCGGTACCAGCAGGCTCTGCTCCCGATGGTCTCGGTGTCGGTCGGACTCGACGACGTGTCCGCCTTCACCTACCAGGTGTACGCGGCCACCCGTCCGGCCGACGCCACCCTGGCGGCGCCGATCGTCGCCCATCTCGTGCGCACCGCCCGGGCACGCAGGACGGTGCTGGTCGACGACGCGGCCGAGGGCGGCTTCAGCTGGGAGATCTGCACACGCGTCAGCGAGGCCATGCGAGCCGGCGGGCACGCCACGACCCGGCGCACCCTCGCCGCCGAGAACGACGCGGCCGACGACTTCCGCACCCTGGCCGAGAAACTGACCGGGTCGGGCGCGGACGCGGTGGTGTTCGCCGGAGGGTACGCGCGCGCCGCGAAACTGGCCCGTGCGCTGCGTTCCGCGGGCTACCCGGGTACGCGACTGGCCACCCAGCGCGCCCTCGACCCCCGCTTCCTCACCGCGGCGGGCGACGCCGCCGAGGGCTGGGTCTTCTCCACCGCCTTCCTCGATCCGACCCGTGTGACGGCCGCGCGGTCCTTCGTCACCGCCTACCGCGAACGCTTCGGCGGCGTCGCCCCGCCCTGGTACTCCGCCGAGGCCTACGACGCGACGCTCTTCGTCGCCCGTGTCATGACGACGGGGGGCGCCTCACGCGCGGAACGGGGCGCGATGGTGGACCGGCTGCGCGACACCGACTACCGGGGGATCACCAAACGACTGCACTACACGGCATCGAGCACCGGCTACAACGTGGACGGGCTGTATCTCTTCCAGGCGTCCGGTGGCCGTTTCCGCTTTCTCGGCCAGTACAAGGACGTCACGGCCTGAACCGCGCAGGCCGTATCTCGCGCAGGCCGTGCTCGAGCAGGACGGACGGCTCGGCCATCGGTTCACTGGGCGGGGCGGTCAGATCTCGCAGCTGATCTCGACGCCAGGCCCTTCCCCGCCGTCCCGGGACGCTCTGGGTGTTCTGGTCGATGCTGTCGCCGAACAGCAGGTCGTTCCCACCACGCCCGTAGATCACATCGCGCCCGGCGGTCGCCCCGGTGGCGTCCCTCAGGGCACTGTCGCCGACGATGAAGAACTCCCCCGTGCTTCCCTCCGCGATCCGGTCGTTGCCGGAGCCGACCGCGGTGCCCCCGGAAGCGGAGTGGTCCCCGGTCGCGATCGTGCCGCCGTCCTCGCCGAGGTCGATGACGTCGTCACCGCCCGCCCCACTCGCGTCGCCCGAGACGGCGACACTGTCGCCCGTCGCGTCGCCGAACCCCCCGGGTCCCTCCAGGAGTACCTCGTCACCGGCCCCCGAGGCGCCGAAGAAACCCAAGGCGTCCCCGATGAGGCTTGTCGTTGCCGTCGCCGCTCTCGAGACGGTCGTTCGCACCTCCGGAGGCGGTGTCGCCCGTTTCTCCGGCACGGCCGCTCCACGGGTGTCGTCCCGATCACCTGACGCGTGATCCCTTCCAGGGCGCGTCGCCGGAGCCACCCGGCAGGGGCCGTTTTTTTCATCCTTTCAGTGGCATGGCGCACCAGGGATTGCACTGCGTACCGGCCGGACATACTGACCGGTACGGCCCCCCTTGGCCAGTACGACAAGAGGATGAACGTGATCACAGGTGGTTAATCTTCTCATCACATGATGAAACTGCTCAAAGGAGACACTCGTGTCCACATCGTCGCAGCCACGGGTATCGGGTCTGGAGATCCGCTCCATCGACTACGTCCCCCTGGACGAGCGGCACGGAAAGCTCTGGCACCTGGGGCCTCTGTGGTTCATGTCCAACGCGCAGATCGCCACCCTGGCGGTGGGGCTGATCAGCATCACCGAGGGCGGCAACCTCATCTGGTCGCTGATCGCGATCGCCGCGGGCACCATCCTCGGCACGTTCTTCATGGCCTTCCACTCCGCGCAGGGCCCGCAGCTGGGACTGCCGCAGATGATCCAGTCGCGGCCGCAGTTCGGCTACGTCGGGGCTCTGCTCGTATGGCTGTTCGCCTATGTGCAGTACGCGGGGTTCAACGTCTTCAACACGATCCTGGCCGGTGAGGCCCTGCACTCCACATTGCACGGCGGCGTCAAGCTGTGGGTCGTCGTGGTCACACTCATCGGGTTCGTCATCGCACTGGTGGGCTACGACGTCATCCACCGCGCCGAGCGGGTCCTCACCTACACCTTCCTGGTCGTCTTCGGCATCTTCACCGTGGGCATCCTCCTCACGCTGCACTATCCCCCGGGCTCCTTCGACCTTGGCGGCTTCCAGTGGACCCCGTTCCTCGCGCAGTTCGGCGTGGTCGCCGGATACCAGATCAGCTGGGCCATCTACGTCTCGGACTACTCCCGCTACCTCCCGCCGGACGTGACCGTCCGCAAGACCTTCTACTGGACGTACTTCGGGTCGGCACTCGGCGGCATCTGGCTGATGTGTCTCGGGGCTCTGCTCGCCGCGTGGGCGGGCAAGGACTTCGAGACCGTCCGCTCGATCAACGCGGCGGGCGACAAGGTCTTCAGCGGCTTCGGCGCGATCGTCCTGCTGTTCTCCGCCCTGGGTCTGATCTCGGTGACCGCCCTGAACATGTACGGCGGGTCCCTCACGCTCATCAGCGCGATCGACTCGTTCAAGAGAGTGCGGCCGACCGTCGCCGTACGGGTCGTGACGATCGGCCTCACCGCGGCGCTCTCCGTGGTGGGGGCGCTGGCCTCCACCGCCCACTTCCTTGAGAACTTCAACAACTTCCTGCTGTTGGTGCTCTACCTGTTCATTCCGTGGACCGCCGTGAACCTCATGGACTACTACGTGGTGCGCCGCGGCCACTACGCGGTCGCCGAGATCTTCAACCCGCACGGCATCTACGGCCGCTGGGGCTGGCACGGCATCATCTCCTACTTGGTCGGCTTCGCCGTCATGGTGCCGTTCTTCTCCGTCGGCACGCTCTACGTCGGACCCGCCGCCCACGCGCTCGGCGGTGCGGACATCGCCCTGTTCATCGGACTGCCCGTCTCCGCGGTGCTCTACTGGCTGCTCACCCGGTCGATCGATGTCGACGCCGAGGCCCGCCTGGCCGAGGAGGAGATCACGGCGCTGGAATCGGCGTCCCACGAGCACCGGGAACCATGACCTTGCCATGGGCGCTCGAAACAACGGCCCGTGGCCGCCCGACGCGACGACCTAGACCGCCGCGAGCAACGGCGCGACCAAGCCCCGCGCCCACTCGCCGGACGCGGGCTCCCCGCTGAAGATCGCGCGGTAGTACAGCGGACCGAGCAGTCCGTCGACGGCCCGCTCCACGCTCGGCGCCTTGCCTCCTCGAGCGCGCTCCCGCTCGATGATCGCCCCGAGCTGGGCGTGTCGGTCGGCCGTGCAGGCGCTGCCTCCCTCCGGACCCGAGCCGATCGTCGCCCGCATCAGGGCGAGGACGTCGGGATCGGCGAGGTCGGTGGCGACATCGCCCGTCCACCGCTCCAGGTCACCCACCAGAGAGCCGGTGTCCGGCACCACGACATCGCCACTGAACCGACTGGTCGCGGCGTCGGCCAGGAGCTGCGCCACCGAACCCCACCGCCGGTACACCGTGGTCGCGTGCACACCGGCGCGCGCCGCGATGGCGGGAATGGTCAGCACCTCGGCCGGCTCTTCGGCGAGCAGCTCCCCGACCGCGCGGTGAACGGCCGCGCGCACCCGCGCGGATCGGCCGCCGGGGCGGGGCTGGACTGTTGCTTCGGTCATGCGGAAATTATCGCACTGATCGCTGCGTTAGGGTAGAACTACTAACGCAGTGATCACTGCATTCGGAGAGAGCGCATGCCTGACGCACCCACGTCCCACAAGAAGATCCCGTCGACCCCAGCCGCCGGCGGCCAACCGTCCGGTCGCGTGCGGCGCGGGCTGAGCCGGCCGATGGCCTTCGCCTCCATCGCGGCCGTCTTCGTCCTCTTCATGGCCGCGTCGAGCGCGCCGTCGCCGCTCTACGTCATCTACCAGCACGAATGGAGCTTCTCGGCGGCCACGCTGACCACCGTTTTCGCCGTGTACGTAGTCGGAATGATCGCGGCACTCCTCGTGCTCGGCGCACTGTCCGATCACATCGGCCGCCGACCGGTCCTGGCCTCGGCCATCGCCCTCGAAGCGGTGGCGATGGCCCTGTTCATCGTCGCCGACGACGTCTCGATCCTTCTGACGGCCCGCTTCATCCAGGGCATCGCCACCGGTGCGGCCATGACGACACTCGGCGCGACCCTGGTCGATCTCAACCCGCCCCACGCGCCGCACCGCGCCGGCGTCATCACCGGTGCGGCCCCGACGTTCGGGCTGGGCCTCGGCGCACTGGGCTGCGGCTTCCTCGCACAGTACGGGCCGCACCCGACCCGATTGGTCTACGGTCTGCTGCTCGCGGCTCTGGCCCTCGCCGGTCTGCTCGTCGCCCTCATGCCCGAGACTGCACAGCGTCGTCCCGGCGTCGTACGGTCTCTTCAGCCTCGCCTCGGCGTTGCTCCGCGTCTGCGCGCGGACCTGATAGCACTCGTGCCGATCCTGGTGGCGAGCTGGGCACTGGGCGGACTGTATCTCTCACTCGGTCCGTCAGTGGCCGCCAACCTGTTCGGCCTCTCCAGCCATGTCATCGGCGGCCTCGTGGTCACCCTGCTCTGCGCGCCCGCCTCGATCACGGCGTTCGCGTTGCGCGGCTGGCCCACCGAGCGCACGCTCGCCCTTTCGGCCACCTTGCTGCTCCTCGGCACGGCAGTGGGTCTGGGCGGTGTGGAGGCGAACTCGCTCACCATGGCCGCATCCGGCACCGCCATCGCCGGAATCGGCTTCGGTGGCTCGGCCCTGGCCAGCTTCGGCACACTGGCCCGAATCGCCGAGCCGGCCGAGCGGGGCGAACTGTTCGCGGTCGCGTTCGTCATCTCCTACCTGGCCTTCAGCATCCCGGCCGTGGTCGCAGGGATCGCCACCACGAACGTCGGCCTGCACGAGACCTCGGTCGTCTACAGCACGGCTGTCATCGCCTTCAGCGCCCTCGCGCTCGCCGCCCAACGGCTCCGCACGGGACGGGCCAGGAACACCGGCCCCTGCGGACAGCCTGCCGGGGCCCGCAACTGAGGAACCTCCGACACGGGCGCCCTCTCCCCGAACCATGACGGGTGGGCGGACACACGAAACTCCCGGCAGAGACAGAGCTCACTGCCGGGAGCTTCGCGGTTCTCGCGTCAGAAGCGGGGCCGACGGTCGCGCCGGAGCATCCCGTCCGGATACCGATGAGGGCAAGCCCCATGCAAGGGAGGGGTCAGCGGTCGGCGATGTCCTCGCGCAGACCGTCGGAGAATTCCCACCATGACAGGGGAAGCCAGTCGCCGTTGACGAAGGCGTCGACCGTAGCGCCTCGGCCGCGGACCGTCACGGTCGTTCCCGGCGGGTAGGTAGTGCCGGACAAACCCGGCACGGGGACAAGCAGCGTTCCCAGTCGCTGTGCTGACATTTTTCGGCCTCCCTCTCCACTGCATTTCTCTGCACGGCACCGGGCAGTTATTCACATAGACGTTACCGGCTTGTCCGATCGCGCAGGACGGAGAATCATGAGAGATGGGTCACGCGGAGAATGCGGGCGGGGGCGTGGACATCACATACATGCGTCACCGAGCGGAGGTGGCAGCCGTGAAGGCCGTCGTTTACAAAGGGCCGTTCAGCGTTGCGGTCGAAGAGGTTGAAAAGCCCAGCATCCAGCATCCGAACGATGTGATCGTAAAGGTCACTTCGACCGCGATATGCGGATCCGATCTGCATATGTACGAGGGCCGTACCGCTGCCGAGCCCGGCATCGTCTTCGGCCACGAGAACATGGGAATCATCGAAGAACTCGGCCAGGGCATCACCTCACTCAAGGAGGGCGACCGCGTGGTCATGCCCTTCAACGTCGCCTGCGGGTTCTGCACGAACTGCGTGGAGGGATTCACCGGTTACTGTCTGACCGTCAATCCTGGTTTCGCGGGCGGCGCGTACGGATACGTGGCCATGGGTCCATGGAAGGGCGGCCAGGCCGAATATCTGCGCGTGCCCTTCGCCGACTTCAACTGCCTGAAGCTGCCGCCGGGAAACGAGCACGAGAGTGATTTCATATTGCTCGCCGACATTTTCCCCACCGGATACCACGGTTGTGAGCTCGCCCAGGTCCGCCCGGGCGAGAGCGTCGCGGTGTACGGCGGAGGGCCTGTCGGACTCATGGCCGCCTACTCGGCTCTGATACGCGGCGCGAAGAAGGTCTTCGTCGTGGACCGGGTCCCCGAACGGCTGCAGAAGGCCGAGGAGATAGGCGCGGTTCCGATCAACTTCTCCGAGGGCAGCCCGATCGAGCAGATCAAGGACCAGACGGACGGCATCGGCACGGACAAGGGCATTGACGCCGTCGGCTATCAGGCGACAGGGCACGGCACGGACCGCGAGGAACCGGCGACCGTCCTGAACTCGCTCGTCGGCACGGTTCGAGCCACCGGAGCGCTCGGCGTGCCCGGCCTCTATGTGCCCTCCGACCCCGGCGGCCCGGACGAGCAGGCCAAGCAGGGCATGCTCCTCGTCTCGATCGGCAAGCTCTTCGAGAAGGGCCTGCGGATGGGGACGGGACAGTGCAACGTGAAGCGCTACAACCGGTACCTTCGCGACATGATCATCGAGGGCAGGGCGAAGCCCAGTTTCGTCGTCTCCCACGAACTGCCCCTGGATCAGGCGCCGTCGGGCTACGACAAGTTCGACAAGCGGATCGAGGGCTACACGAAGGTGATACTGCACCCGTAGCCTTGCGGACCGCAGCCTCCGGCCACTCCCGCTCACCGGCTGTCGCGGTGTGATGCCCTGTCAGACGCGCCGGGAGCTCCCCAGCGGACGGGGGTGCCGACGGACGGTGTGTCCGTGGGAGCCGGGCCCGCCACTCCCCATGCGCGAGGTCGCTGTCGGCGACGGGAGCCAAGGCGGTGAACCCCTCTCCCCCGCGCAATGGACGACGGCGGGCCGGGTCCCCGCCTACCCCTCTCCGTCGGCTGCGGGGCGCGCGGTTCTTCGCGCCCCTGGG
>NZ_JBEYFS010000159.1:0-29822 GCF_040634475.1 Streptomyces sp. NPDC007095 | reverse complement strand
GCACCGACTGGCCCGCGGCGAGGACGGTGCCCGCCGCGGCCAGCAGCAGCGCGCCCCGCGCCGCCGGGTGTCCCACGGGCCCGGGCAGTACGGAAGGGGAAATGACGCGCCGCCAGTGCACGCATCCGGGGCAATCGCAATCGCTCACGGGATCGAATTCCTCGAACACCGGAGCGTCCATGAGATTCCCCTCACACCACAGGTCCATATCTCCGCACTTCTGCACACTCGCCAGTTTCGCAACTGTCGTCTCTTGTCGCATGTTGACGGTCCGAATGATGTACAGGGACCACTTTCGACCGGTCCGGGACACCTCACCGCTCACTTCACGGCACCCCTGTGGTCCGGAGCACCCTCCCCGGTCGGGTAGAGTTCTCAGGTCAGCAGGCGCCGCTAGCTCAGTTGGTTAGAGCAGCTGACTCTTAATCAGCGGGTCCGGGGTTCGAGTCCCTGGCGGCGCACCGACACCGAAGGGCTCCTCACCAGCGTGAGGGGCCCTTCGGCTTTACGGGCGGGGCGAGCCCCCGCGGGGACAACCACCGCAAAGAGGCACACAGGGGCACATACGGACCGGGCATATGCGCCCGGCGTATGGGACGGTGACCCCATCTTCGTACACGCGTCCCAATTAGCGCGTATGACCGGTTAACACCGCGTTTCGCATCTTGCGATCATGATGAACACCGTAGAACCCTGGGCTTCAAGGGACTGTCGATACCTGACAGTTGGGGGTATGGCCGGTTGCGACCATGGGGGGTTGGGGGCCCCGTTCATGAACCGATGCCGAGGGGGGCATCATGCAACCGGAAGGTCGCATTTCTATGTCTCCGTTGTGTGGAGGATGTGGTGATGCCGACCTGCCAGCATGCGTCCGTGACGGTCAAGGGGGACTCGAACGGGCGACAAGAACCGACGAACACGCACCTGGACGTGCGTGCGGGGGGAATGACTCATGACGTCGACGCCGACGGGCGCCCGGCAGAACTTCGACCCGTCTGAGACGACCCAGCTCCGGATGCCATCGCACCGGACCGGCAGCAACTTCCGCAGGATCAAGAAGACCCTGCCGAGATACGACTACGAGCACTACAGCCGGCTCGCGGGTCCCCTCACACAGCCCGATCCGAACAAGCCGTACAAGGTGCAGTACCGCTCGCTGCTGTCCCAGGAGCCGCACCGCATCCGAGCCGCCCTGATGCTGGGCGCCGCGCCGCTGCTGTCGCTGATCCTGCTGGGCTGGCTGCTCCAGCCGGAGCACTGGACCGAACGCGACTACCCGGCCTACGACTTCCTGCCGGTGCTCGACATCGTGATGCTGGTCTCGATCGGGCTGATCGAGTTCTTCCGCTGCATGAACGTGCTGTCGAACGCGCACGCCACCCTGGTCGCCCGCGACCCGATCCCGGTGGTCCCTGAGACCGGCACCAGAGTCGCCTTCCTCACCTCCTTCGTACCCGGCAAGGAACCCCTCGCCATGGTGACCAAGACCCTGGAGGCGGCCGTCAAGCTGCGCCACCGGGGTCTTCTGCACATCTGGCTCCTCGACGAGGGTGACGACCCGGAGGTGAAGGAGGTCTGCGAGCGCCTGGGCGTGCACCACTTCTCCCGCAAGGGCGTCGCGAAGTGGAACCAGGCCAAGGGCCCGCACCGCGCCAAGACCAAGCACGGCAACTACAACGCCTGGCTGGAGGCGCACGGCGACGAGTACGACTTCTTCGCCTCGGTCGACACCGACCACGTGCCGCTGCCCAACTACCTGGAGCGGATGCTCGGCTTCTTCCGCGACCCGGACGTCGGCTTCGTCATCGGCCCGCAGGTCTACGGCAACTACGACAACCCCATCACCAAGGCCGCCGAGTCGCAGCAGTTCCTCTTCCACGCGCTGATCCAGCGGGCCGGCAACCGCTACGGCGCGCCGATGTTCGTGGGCACCTCCAACGCCGTACGCATCAAGGCGCTCAAGCAGATCGGCGGTCTGTACGACTCGATCACCGAGGACATGGCGACCGGCTTCGAGATGCACCGCGCGAAGAACCCGGCGACGGGCAGGAAGTGGCGCTCGGTCTACACCCCGGACGTCCTCGCGGTCGGCGAGGGCCCGAACGCCTGGACGGACTTCTTCACCCAGCAGCTGCGCTGGTCCCGGGGCACCTACGAGACGATCCTCAAGCAGTACTGGAAGGGCTTCTTCTCGCTTCCGCCGAGCAAGCTCTTCAACTACACCATGATGATCATCTTCTACCCGATGTCCGCCCTCAACTGGATCCTCGCGGCCCTCAGCTGCGCACTCTTCCTGGGCCTGGGCGCATCCGGTGTGAACATCGACCCGACGGTCTGGCTGATGCTGTACGGCAACGCCTCCGCGCTGCAGATCGGCCTGTACGTGTGGAACCGCCGGCACAACGTCTCCCCGCACGAGCCCGAGGGGTCGGGCGGCGTGGCGGGCATGATCATGTCGGCGCTCTCCGCGCCGATCTACGCCCGCTCGCTGATGGACGCGGTGCTGCGCCGCAAGAGCAAGTTCGTGGTGACCCCCAAGGGGGATTCGGCCAGCCCCGACACACTGTTCGGGACCTTCCGGGTCCACCTGTTCTTCATCCTGGTCTTCGCCGGCTCGATCGTCGCCGGACTCCTGCTCGGGCACTCCCACCCCGCGATGATCACCTGGGCCTCCTTCGCCCTGCTGATCACCGCTTCGCCGATCCTCGCCTGGCAGTGGACGCTGCGCCAGGCGAAGAAGAAGCCGTCGGTGCCGCCCGCCTCACCCGAGGAGACGGTGCCGCTGCCCGCTCAGGCCTCGGCGCCCCAGCAGGAGCAACACGCGCCGCACGCACCGCACGCACCGCAGCACAAGCCCAGCTGGGCGGCGGCACAGGGCGGCGGCAGCGGCGGAGGCAATGACCAGACCATGCAGATTTCCCTTGGGGGACGTAAGAAATGAAAGACGGTGCCCGTCGCCGCCGTGCTCGACGTCTTGCGATAGGCGGGGCGGTGGTGCTCGCGCTGGCCGGGATGAACGGGCCGTGGGTGTACCGCTTCAGCACGGAGAAATATCACGAGTACACGATCAACAAGCCCGAGTACAAAGCCAAGAACGGGCACTGGGACATCATCCAGTTCCCCAAGGAGTACAGACAGAACACCATCCACGCGGCCCTGCTGCACACCGGCAAGATCCTGTTGATCGCGGGCTCGGGCAACAACCAGGACAACTTCGACGCGAAGAAGTTCGACACGCGGATCTGGGACCCGGTCAAGGGCACCATCAAGAAGATCCCGACGCCGGCCGACCTGTTCTGCACGGGCCACACCCAGCTCGCCAACGGCAATCTGCTGATCGCGGGCGGCACCAAGCGGTACGAGACCCTGAAGGGTGACGTCACCAAGGCGGGCGGCCTGATGGTCGTCCACAACGAGAACCCGGACAAGCCGATCACGCTGCCCGCCGGCACCAAGTTCACCGGCAAGGAGAACGGCAAGACGTTCGTCTCCAAGGACCCGGTCCTCGTCCCGCGCGCGACGAAGGTCTTCGACAAGGCGACCGGCAAGTTCCTGCGCAACGACCCGGGCCTCGGCCGTATCTACGTCGAGGCACAGCGCAGCGGCCAGAAGTACGAGACGGGCACCCAGGACAACTACCGCATCCAGGGCCTGACCGGCGCCGACGCCCGCAACACCTACGGCATCGCACAGAAGCTCGCCCTGGACAAGAAGGACTTCCAGGGCATCCGGGACGCGTACGAGTTCGATCCGGTCGCCGAGAAGTACATCAAGGTCGACCCGATGAACGAGGCCCGCTGGTACCCGACGCTCACCACCATGAGCGACGGAAAGATCCTCAGCCTCTCCGGTCTGGACGAGATCGGCCAGCTGGTCCCGGGCAAGAACGAGGTGTTCGACCCGAAGACCAAGAAGTGGACGTACACCAAGGGAATCCGCCAGTTCCCGACCTACCCCGCGATCTCCCTGATGCAGAACGGCGAGATGTTCTACTCGGGCTCGAACGCGGGCTACGGACCGGACAACGTGGGCCGCGACCCCGGCATCTGGGACGTGGCCAGCAACAAGTTCACCAAGCTGCCGGGCCTGAGCGACCCCAACATGATGGAGACGTCCGGCACGGTGCTGCTGCCGCCCGCGCAGGACGAGAAGTACATGGTGATCGGCGGCGGCGGGGTCGGCGAGTCCAAGCTGTCCAGCAAGAAGACCCGGCTGATCGACCTCAAGGACAAGAACCCGAGGTTCGTGGACGGCCCCGAGCTGGAGAAGGGCACCCGCTACCCGCAGTCCTCGATCCTGCCGGACGACACCGTGCTCGTCTCCGGCGGCTCCGAGGACTACCGGGGGCGCAGCGCCTCCAACATCCTCCAGGCGCGGATCTACAACACCAAGTCGAACACCTTCGACCGGGTCGCCGATCCGCTCGTGGGCCGCAACTACCACTCGGGCTCGATCCTGCTGCCCGACGGCCGGGTGATGTTCTTCGGCTCCAACTCGCTCTACGCGGACAAGGCCAACACCAAACCGGCCACGTTCGAGCAGCGCATCGAGATCTACACGCCGCCGTACCTCTACCGGGACTCGCGGCCCGATCTGACCGGCGGCCCGAAGACGATCGCGCGCGGCGGCTCGGCGACGTTCACCTCGCAGCACGCGTCGACCATCAGGACGGCCCGGCTGATCCGGCCGAGCGCGTCCACGCACGTCACCGACGTCGACCAGCGTTCCATCGCGCTGGACTTCAAGAAGACCAAGAACGGGGTCACGGTGACCGTGCCGGAGAACCGGAATCTCGTGGAGTCCGGTTGGTACATGCTGTTCGTGACGGACGACCAGGGGACCCCCAGCAAGGCGCAGTGGGTCAAGGTGCCGTAGCGCTCCGCCGGGTTGGGCCGGTTTGGGCTGCGGGTGAGTGGGGGCTGAGCGCGCCCACCCGGCGGAGCCGCGTGATGTGAGAGCCCCGCGCCCCTACGGGCGCGGGGAACTTGCCGTCAGTTTGAAGCTTTGGCCAGCTTCAGTGCGTACTCCGGCCACCAGTCACCTGCCTGCGGGCCCCCCTTGCACTCCCCGTCCGACTCACCCGGCCGCTTGACCCAGAGATACGCGTCGACGAGCGGATCGGCGGTCTTGGTCGTCGGGGTCTCGCCCAGCGCGCGCCCCGGCGGGTTGCACCAGTTCTCGTCCGCGTCGCCGACCGTGTAGGGGCCGTTTCCGTTGCGGCTGGTGTCGATGACGAAGTGCTTGCCGCCGACCTTCGCGGACAGTTGCTTGCCGTACGCGATGGAGTCCTGGGTCGAGTAGAAGTTGGAGACGTTGACGGAGAAGCCGTCGGCCTGGTCGATACCCGCCCGCTTCAGCGGCTGGAAGATCTGGTCGGGGTGGCCCCAGCCCGCGTTGCCCGCGTCGAGGTACACCTTCGTGTTCTTCAGGGCCTTGAGCTTGGTGACCGCGGTCTCGAGGAGGAAGTACCGCTCCTCCTGGAACTGCGCCGGAGTGCACTGGTTGACCAGGTGCAGAATGGCGTCCGGCTCCAGGATCACCGTGGCGGGCCGGTCCTGGATGCCGCGGGCGACCCCGTCGATCCAGGCCTTGTAGGCGTCGCCGTCCGCCGCGCCGCCCTGCGAGAACTGGCCGCAGTCGCGGTGCGGGATGTTGTAGAGGACCAGGATGGCCGCCCGGTCGGCCTGCTGCGCCGCCTCGGTGAAACCGCGCGCCTCCTGCTCGGGGTTCTCCGGCCCGATCCACTCGCCGGTCGGCTGTTCGGCTATCTTGCGGATCTGCTCGGCGTCGTCCTTCTTGCCCGCCTTGACGTACGCGGCGACCTGCTCGGCCGCGTTGCCCGCCGGGTTGACCCAGAACGGGTCGGAGTTCTTGGGCTGTTGTGTGACCTTGGAACCGGAACCGTCGCTCTTGTCGCCGCCGCCCCCGGAGGAACACCCCGCGAGCACCAGCAACGCCCCCACCACCGCAACGGACGCCCGAGCCCCGGCCCCCTTACTGCCGTACATGCAACTCCCCCTCGGGTGCACTGTCCTTGGGGTCAATCGTGACATAGGTGGCGCCTCGCCCACGAGATCGCCCATCCCTTGTCGGTGAGCTGTTACAGCCCCGGGGACAGGCCCTGGGCCAGAACGCTCATACGTCCTAGAGTTGCCTCAAACGGACCCAGAACCTCCCGCGCCGACCGCCGGGTTACTCCCGCAGCCCGTGCGCGCGGTCGAGGACCAGCCCGGTCGGCGGCTCCTGGGGGAGCGGGCCGCCGACCGGGCCCGGTGGAACCGGCGACCGGGGCACCGGCCGCGGTCACCCGGTTCATCGTCCGCGGGTCACCCGATTCATCGTCCGCGGCCCGTGAGGTACGCCGACACGACCACGTTCGCGGTGTAGGTGCGGCTCACCCGGTCGAAGGTGCCGCCGCAGGTGACGAGCCGCAGCTCGGCCCGCCCCGACTCCCGTGGCCCATACGCCTGTCGGGCGTCGAAGTGGTCGCGCGGGAAGACCTGCACGTCGTCCACGGTGAACTCGGCGACCGTCCCGTCGTCGCGGACCACCCGGACCGTC
Organism: Streptomyces sp. NPDC007095; assembly: GCF_040634475.1. Lineage (NCBI taxonomy): Bacteria > Bacillati > Actinomycetota > Actinomycetes > Kitasatosporales > Streptomycetaceae > Streptomyces > Streptomyces sp. NPDC007095. The sequence goes on along the minus strand of NZ_JBEYFS010000159.1, from coordinate 23,261 downwards.
TGCCCCGGCCGTACCGTGCTGAGTTTGTAGAAGACCGCAGGCCGGGTCTCGGTGTCGACGTGCCCCACGAACAGCGCGGTCCCGGCCGCCCCCGGCCGCACTCCGGCGGCGTACCAGCCGACCACGCCCGGCTGGTCGAAGGGCGGCGGATCGATCGCCCCCTGCCCGTCGAGCCCGCGGCCCACGACCGGCGCCTGCACCCCCATCGAGGGAATGTCGATACGCTGCGGCGCGGCGTCCGTCAGCGGCTTCAGCGCGGGCGGCAGCAGTACCTCGGGCGGTCGTCCGACCGCCGCGATGTCCCCCGTCGTCGGCGCCGATATCCCCAGCCGTACGTCGGTCAGCTCACGGCCCCACAGCCACAGCCCGAGCAGCAGTACCGCCCAGGCGACACCGGTCAGCAGCCGGCCGGCGCCGGAGGAACGCCCGTGTTCGGGCATGTCGTCGGACATGTCAGTCTCGGGTGTCGTGGCCCCGGCGCGCGCTGCGGACCGCGACCGCCACCGCGGCGGCGCTCGCGAGGACGAGGCCGATCACCGCGTGCTTGGTGCCGGGGCTCGACGAGCGGGCGTCCACGGAGGCGAAGTGCGCGGTGCCGCCGCCGCCCGCGTGCACGGGGGCGACGGGCGAGGCCGGGCCGGTCGGGACGGCGAGGGCGGACGTCAAGGCGTTCGGGACGGCGAGGGCGGACCTCAGGGAGGTCGGACCGCCCGGCGCGGCGACCGTGACCGTGCCGGTCACCCGGTCCTGGCGGCCGTCACAGCTGACCTTGACCGCGTAGGTACCGGCCGTGGCCGACGAACGGACGCGGGTGTCACCGACGAGCACCCCGCCCCGGCCGGTGAGCCGCGCGTCCGCGACGAACGCCGTAGAGACCGCGGTACCGGTCGTCCCCGTACAGCCCTGCGCCCGCAGCTGGATGTCGCTGCCGGGGGCCGGGGACGCGGGAGAGACGGAGACGCCGCCGTCGGCCGCGTACGCGGCGGGAGTGAACGCCGCCGCGAGCACCGCACCGGCACAGAGAGTGAGTCGCGCACAGAGAGCGAGTCGACATGAACCCATCGTGAACCTCCAGATACCTGGAGACTCCCCCGCCGGGCCCCTGGACGCATCCTCAAACGCCCCCGACTGCTCCGAACGGGTCTCGAATGGTTTGGCGCGCGCCGGTGGCCCTCGGTCCGGACGGCGTCATATCCGCTCGACGAGGTCCGCGATCGAGTCCACGATCCTGGAGGGCCGGAAGGGGTACTGCTCGATCTCCTCGCGGGTGGTCAGCCCGGTGAGGACGAGATAGGTCACCATGCCCGCCTCGAGGCCGGCCAGGACGTCCGTGTCCATCCGGTCGCCGATCATCGCGCTGGTCTCGGAGTGCGCCCCGATGGCGTTGAGCCCCGTCCGCATCATCAGCGGGTTCGGCTTGCCGGCGAAGTACGGCTGCTTGCCGGTCGCCTTGGTGATCAGCGCGGCCACCGCGCCGGTGGCGGGCAGCGGACCCTCGGCGGACGGGCCGGTCTCGTCGGGGTTGGTGGCGATGAACCGGGCGCCCCCCTTGATCAGCCGGACCGCCTTGGTCATGGCCTCGAAGGAGTACGTACGGGTCTCGCCGAGGACCACGTAGTCCGGCTCGTGGTCGGTCAGGACGTACCCGATGTCGTGCAGCGCCGTGGTCAGGCCCGCCTCACCGATGACGTACGCGGTGCCGCCGGGCCGCTGGTCGTCCAGGAACTTGGCGGTGGCGAGCGCGGAGGTCCAGATGTTCTCGACCGGCACGTCCAGGCCCATGCGCCGCAGCCTGGCGTGCAGGTCGCGAGCGGTGTAGATCGAGTTGTTGGTGAGCACCAGGAACGGCTTCCCGGACTCCCGCAGCTTCTTGACGAAGGCGTCCGCGCCGGGGATCGGCACACCCTCGTGGATGAGGACGCCGTCCATGTCGGTGAGCCACGACTCGATGGGCTTGCGTTCTGCCATGGTGCTGGTTCTCCTGCCGTCCTGGCGTACATACGCACACGATCCGGGGGCGCCGGAACGACGATGTGCCGACGCCCCCAGCCTAGTCAGGGTGGAGTGTCAGCTTCCCGTGGCCGTCTCCCAGTCCTCGACGTACGAGGTCGGGTTCTTGTCGCTGTCGGCCCAGTCCGGCTCGAAGAGCGCGACGCCGTCCATGAGCTTGCTCAGGGCGATGGCGTTAGCGTCGGTGGCCGGCGCCTGCGGGCAGGGGAAGCGGTCGAGCGAGATGAACGTACGGCCGGGCGTGCGCCCCTGCCGCCGTACGCCTTCGGTGTAGCTCGCGAGGGAGAGCGGCTGCTCCAGTTTCGGTCCCGCGACGACCGTGCCGCGCCCCTGCCGCCGCAGCTTCCCTTCGGGCAGCAGCTCCCGCAGGGCCTGCCGTACCGTCTCGCGGGCGACCTCGTACTCCTCGGCGAGATCGCGCTCGGTGGGGAGGGGTCCCCCTTAGCCCAACTCCTCGATCAGCACGGCGATGTGTGCCTTGACCGCGTAGTACTTCGGGATACGGCCGTGCTCCGGGATGCCGGAGCGGACGGGGGCGCCGGGCGATTGGTCGTTCGGGTAGTCCACGGGGGATGGTCGCAGATGCGGTACGGGCGGTGCGCCGGTGGGAGGGATCAGCGACGCCGGAACCGGGACCAGCGAGAGGCCGCCAGCAGCACGCCTCCGGCGGCGAGCAGGGCGACGCCCACCGCGAGCGCGGCTCCGCGCGGCCCGGTCATGGCCAGCTCGTCCGCGGACGAGGACCCGTCCCGTTCCTTTCCTGCGGCGTCACCGTCATGGTCACCGCCGTCGCGACCGCCGTCACCGCCGTCACCGGCGCCGGTGGGGCTGCCGGTGCCAGTGCCGGTGACACCACCGGCGCTACTACCGGTGCTACTGCCGGTGCCGGTGCCGCTGGCGTCGGGAGCCGCGCTCGTACCGCCGCCGCCTCCGCCGTCACCTCCGCCACCGCTGCCCCCGCCGTCCCCCGTGCCCCCTGTGCCCCCTGTGCCCCCTGTGCCCCCTGCGTCCACAACGTCGCCGTCGCTCGTCTTGCTCTCGTCGTCGATCCGGAAGCGGTACGCGTTCGACTCCCCCACCCAGTCCCCGTCGTTGTTGTGGCGCTGCACCACGGCCGCGTTGGCGACGACGTCGTTCGGCACCGCGGCGTCGGAGGTCACGGAGAGCCGGACCTTCACGGTGAGCGTGCGGCCGGGTCCGACGGTGAACCCCGGGAACCCGTCGTCGAACGCCCCGACGTTCTCGTCCTGGTCGCTCTTCTCGAACTCGACGGGATGCGTGCGCTCCCCCTCGTAGAACTCCAGCCGCGCCTGATCCGGCCGCAGCACCCGCTTGCTGTCCACGAGTACGACGATCGGGTGGATGTTGCCGCAGGTGTGCGCGGTGGTGTTGGTCAGGTCGATGTACCAGGTCCGGAAGTCTCCGCCGACGTCATAGGCGTCCGGACCGCCGTGGATCCGGGTCTTGATCGGGAAGGCCCGGGTGTCGGGCGCGGCACAGGTGGGGCGGGGGCTCGCGCTGGGCCCGAGAGGCGTGAGCGCCTGTGCGGCGGGCAGCGGTGCGAGCCCGAGGCCCAGGGCGGGGGCAACAGCGGTCAGGGCTAAGGGGCTGGTCTTGCGCAGTCGCATGAGGGGCCTTTGCCGATCAAGGGCGGCGGGAGGGGGTCGGGAGGGGGATCGGGAGCGTCGGGCAGTGAGGGCGACGGCGTACAGGGCAACGGCCCCGTGACCGTCCCACACCGGTCGGCGCCCACCGCCCCGCCACGCCAGCGACACACCCCGCCCGGCCCCCGAAGTCCCCCCGAACAGCCGAGCCCCCGGCCCCGGAGGTCGCCCCGAACAGCCGAGCCGCTCAGCCCTCCCCGCGCCCGAACAACGGCGCCAGCAGCAACTGCGCCGCGCCCTCCGCGACCCCACGCGCCCCACCGGGCGCCACCCGCACCGGAACCGCCCCGTCGTCCACACCCTCCAGCCGAGCCCGTTCCTCAAGAACGGCACCGACGCCCCGTACGAAGGCCTCCTGATGCGCCGCGACGGTACGCCCGCCGAGCAGCACGAGGTCGATGTCCAACAGCCCCACCAGATTCGCGGCGCCCACCCCGAGCACCCGCGCCGCCTCACCCACGGCACCGCGGTCCACCGCGGCGAGGCACAGAGCCTCGATGCAGCCACGGTTGCCGCAGCCGCACTGCGGCCCGTCCAGCTGAATGACCTGATGCCCGAACTCCCCCGCCCCGGTACGCGCCCCCCGGTGCACGCCCCCGCCGATCACGAGCCCCGCCCCGAGTCCCGTACCGAGATGCAGATAGGCGAAGGATTCGAGAGGGCTGGAGGGGCCGGTAGAGCCGACGGAGCCGGGAGAGTCGGCAGAGCCGGCGCAGACACCCCCCGACGCCCCGGCTCCACTCCCACTCCCACTCCCACTCCCCACCACCGCGATCCCCAACGCGGCCGCGTTCGTGTCCTTGTCCACCACCACGGGCACCCCGAGCCGCCCCGCCAGCGCATCCCGCAGCGGGAACCCGTCCCACTCGGGAAACCCGGTGACCCGATGCAGCACACCCCGGGCATGGTCGAGCGGCCCCGGCAGGGCGACGCCCACGCCCAGTACGGACACCCCCGCTCCCGCGAGCAGCGCCTCGACCTCCGCCGCCGCCGACTCGACGACCGCCTCCGCCCCGGCCCCCAGATCGAGCGGAACCCGCCGCTCGGCGACCACCGCGCCGGTGAGGTCGCACAGCACGACCGTCACCTCGTCGCGGTCCAGGTGGAGCCCGACCGCGTGCCCGGCCTCGGGCACGAGCCGCAGCACGGTTCGCGGCTTGCCGCCGGTCGACGCGCGGCGCCCCGCCTCCGCGGCCAGCCCGTCCGCCCGCAGCCGAGCGGTGATCTTGCTGACGGCCTGCGGGGTCAGCCCGGTGCGTTCGGCGAGTTCGAGCCGGCTGATGCCGCCCTCCCCGGCCGTGCGCAGCAGATCGAGCACGAGCGCGGCATTGTGGCTGCGCAGGGCGAGCAGATTCACTCCGGACTCGGCGTTGGTCCTGTTCACGTACGCCATTGTCCCCCGCGCTTGCACTTTGGCAACAGCGTTGCGAAAGTGGACTTCATGACTGGTACTCCTCCCCTCCGCGTGGCCCTCGTCGGTTACGGCCTCGCGGGCTCCGTCTTCCACGCCCCGCTGATCGCCACGACCGAGGGCCTGGCCCTGGACACGATCGTCACCTCGAACCCGGAGCGGCAGGAGCAGGCCCGCGCCGAGTTCGGCGACGGAGTCTCGTTCGCCGCCACGCCGGAAGAGCTCTGGGCGCGCGCCGACGAGCTGGACCTGATCGTCCTCGCCTCCCCGAACAAGACCCACGTCCCGCTCGCGACCGCAGCCCTCAAGGCGGGCCTGCCGGTCGTCGTCGACAAGCCCCTCGCGGGTACGGCGGCGGAGGCCCGCGAGCTGGCCGCGCTGGCGGACGAGCGCGGCCTGCTCCTCTCCGTCTTCCAGAACCGCCGCTGGGACAACGACTTCCTGACCCTCCGCAAGCTGCTCGACGAGGGCGAGCTGGGCGACGTATGGCGCTTCGAGTCCCGTTTCGAGCGGTGGCGCCCGCAGCCCAAGGGTGGCTGGCGCGAGTCCGGCGACCCGGCAGAGATCGGAGGTCTCCTCTACGACCTCGGCAGCCACGTCGTCGACCAGGCTCTCGTCCTCTTCGGCCCCGCGGCCTCGGTGTACGCCGAGACGGACGTCCGCCGCCCCGGCGCGCAGACCGACGACGACACCTTCATCGCGATCACGCACACGAACGGCGTCCGCTCCCACCTCTACGTCTCCGCGACGACCGCCCAACTCGGCCCGCGCCTGCGCGTACTGGGCTCGCGGGCGGGTTACGTGAAGTACGGCCTCGACCCGCAGGAGGCGGACCTGCGCGAGGGCAGGCGTCCCGGCGCGACCGCCGAGTGGGGTGCCGAGCCCGAGTCCCTGTGGGGCCGCGTCGGCTCCGGCGAGTCCCCGCTCACGGGCGGCGGCCGCCCCGAGCCCACGCTCCCCGGCGCGTACCCCGCGTACTACGCGGCCATCGCCGCCGCTCTCCGCGACGGCGCCCCGAACCCGGTCACCGCGCAGGAGGCCGCGGCCGCCCTCGACGTCCTGGAGGCGGCCCGCCGCTCCGCCACCGAGGGCACGGCGGTGTCCCTGTGAGCACCGAGGACACCGTGCGGCCGCTCGCGGAACAGATCACGGAACTGGAGTCCCAGGAGCGGCAACTGGTACTCCCCCACTTCACGTACGACGACGCGTGGACCCTGGGCACTCTGCTCGTGAGCATGGCCCGCGAGGCCGCCGCTCCGGTCGCCATCGACATCCGCCGCGGCGGCCAGCAGCTCTTCCACGCGGCCCTGCCCGGTTCGACCCCGGACAACGACGCCTGGATCGACCGCAAGCGCCGCGTCGTCGAGCGCTACGGCTGCTCCTCGCTCCTCGTCGGCACCCGCTTCCGCGCCAAGGGCACCACCTTCGAGGCCTCCTCCCGCCTCGACCCCGACACCTACGCGGCCCACGGCGGCGCGTTCCCCCTCACGGTCGAGGGCGCGGGCGTCATCGGCACGGTGGTCGTCTCGGGCCTCCCCCAACTGGAAGACCACGCCATGGTCGTCAAGGCGCTCCAACAGTTCCTGGAAAGCTAGGCCCCACACCCGCGCCCCTGTCTTTTCAGGGGCGCGGGGAACTGCGCGTTCTTTTGGGACGCGGGGAACTGCGCGTTCATTCACGGGCGCGGGGAACTGCGCCGCCTTGAAAACGAGGGTGACGTCACGTCTTCACGGGCACGGGGAACTGCGCCGCCTTGGAAGCGAGGGTGACGTCACGTCTTCACGGGCACGGGAAACTGCGCGACCAGCCACAACGAAACGGCACCCGACAACGCACCCCAAACCCACCCGCACCCCCCGTCAAACCCAACGGAGTGCCTACGCGGGTTTGAACTCCTGGCGCTGCCTGCCCAACCCCCCGATCTCCAACTCCACCACATCCCCGGCCCGCAGATACGGCTTCGGCTCCGGCTGCCCCAAGGCAACCCCCGCCGGCGTCCCCGTATTGATGACGTCCCCGGGATAGAGCGTCATGAACTGACTGACGTACCGGACCACTTCCGCCACCGAAAAGATCTGCTCGGCCGTGGTCCCGTCCTGCTTCAGCTCACCGTTCACCCACAGCTTCAGCGAAAGGTCCTGCGGGTCGGAAACCTCGTCCGCCGTCACCAGCCACGGCCCCAGCGGATTGAACGTCTCGCAGTTCTTCCCCTTGTCCCACGTCCCCCCGCGCTCGATCTGGAACTCCCGCTCGGAGACGTCGTGCGCCACCGCGTACCCGGCGACACGCGCGAGCGCCTCCTCGTGCGACTCCAGATAGCGGGCGGTACGCCCGATGACGACCGCGAGTTCGACCTCCCAGTCGGTCTTGACCGACCCGCGCGGCACGAGCACGGTGTCGTCCGGCCCGACCACCGTGTCCGCCGCCTTGAAGAAGATCACCGGCTCGGCAGGCGGCTCGGCCCCGGTCTCGCGAGCGTGATCGTGGTAGTTGAGCCCAATGCAGACGATCTTGCCGATCCGGGCGAGCGGCGGCCCGACGCGCAGCCCGTCCGCGTCCAGCACGGGCAGTTCCCCCGACTCCGCGGCCGCACGGACCCGCCCGAGCGCCGCGTCGTCGGCGAGCAGCGCCCCGTCGATGTCCGGCACGACACCCGACAGATCCCGGAGAATCCCTTCGGCATCGAGCAGCGCGGGCCGCTCCGATCCCGCCGTACCGACTCGCAGCAGCTTCATGATCACAATCTCCCTCGATCGCGGGCAGCCACCGATGGGTGCAGCCATCGGAGGACTGGTCGATCCTCCAAGCTGCACGTCCACTCCGCAATACCCCGTTCACGGACTGGACCGCCACCACGCCCTCAGGGATACAGGACCACTCGCTCCACGGCACTCCAGGCCGTACTGGTCACCACGTACAACGCGGCGGCCAACGGCACCACCGCCACGGTGATCAGCGTGAAGAAGGACAGGAACGGCGCAAACGCGCTCACCGCACCCAGGCCGGGCACTTCCGCCCCGCCGGCCGCGGGCGCCGAGGCGGCCATCGTCCGCTTCGTACGCCGGTAGTTGAAGGTAGCCACCGCGCCGACCACCACGAACAGACCGAGGTAGACGAGCCCGGCGGCACCGAACACTCCACCGCCCCCGAGCGCGTCGACCCACCGGTCGCCGAGCGGCGCGGCGAACAGCTGGTGGCCCAGCAGCTCATTCGCCTCACCGCCGACGGTGGAGCTGGAGAACAGGTGGTACAGGAGAAAGAAGGCCGGCAGCTGAAGAAGCCCGGGCAGAATCCCGGACAGCGGCGACACCTTCTCCTTCTCGTGCAGTTCCAGCACCGCCTTCCGCAACCTCTCGGGATCCTTCCGATGCTTCTTGCGCAGCTCGGCGATCCTCGGCTGCAACGCGGCACGCGCCCGCTGTCCACGCGCCGCCGCCCGGGACAGGGGATGCACGAGCAGTCGTACGAGCGCGGTGAACAGGACGATCGCGGCGGCGGCCGCGGAAGCGTGGAACAGCGGTTCGAGCAGATCGGCGAGCCGCTCGACCAGTCCGGCGAAGGCGGACATGGGTGTGGGCGTGAAAGCTGACGTGGAGGCGGACATGGAAGCGGACATGAAGGCGGACATGGGTGAGCGCTCCGGGGGTCTCGTCGTGCCGGAATGAGAAGTGACGCGTCGGCATGACGACCCGCGCGGGGTACGCAGACAGGGGTGGCCAGTCAGGGGTTGTACGACTGGCGAGTTCCTGTTGTGATCCCTACGCGGCGGCCGTCAGGAGGGCCCGCCCGGGCGCTCGGGGACGCGGACGCCCCGAGGCGTCGGGATCACGTTGAGGCAGGAACGCCGTACGGCGCTCACGGTCGCGGATCGCCGTACGAACCCGTGTACGCGGGACGGCGGACGCGCGGCGCGAGCCGACGAGGGCGCAGACGGCGAGCGCGGCCCCGGCCGCGGCGGTCGCGGTGAACGCGACGACGACGGCTGCCGGAAGGCTGCCGGCGTCCAGCACGGCGAGTTCGAGGAGCAGCACGAGCAGAAGGGCGACAGGGCGTACGTTCAGGAGGGCGACAGGGCGTTCGTTCGCCGAGCTCCGGACCACGGACCACCCCTCCTCTCGCCCTCTCGTACGCGGGCTCACGTCCCCCGTACCCGCTTCCGCGTGACCGGTGTCGGTTATGCGTGACCGGTGTCGATCGGCTCCAGCAACCGCTTCGGCTTGAGCAGCGCCCGGCTGACCGGATCCGCCGGGTCCGGATCGAGTCCGGGTCCCGGCACCATTTCGACGTCCGAAACGGGTACGACGGTTCCACACGCGGCACATTCGCCGTACGGGCCGAGCTCCGTACCGCAGGTCGCGTGCCGGAATCGACTTGCTCCTTGGGCTGAAGCCCGAGGATTCTGGCCTTCTCGTCCGTTGCTGTGCCGCTAGGCGGCACGGGGTTCGGGGGAGAATCCGTGGCTTCCTGCTTCGTCGCGCTGTGCCGGGACGAGTCCTGGTCTTACCTGCGCTCCACAGGCTGCGACCGCCAGTTTGGCGGCCGTCTTCACGTTCTTCGCGGCATTGTGGTCCCGGTCATGGACCGTGCCGCACGCGGGGCAGGCCCACTCCCTGATGTTCAGGGGTTTGGGACCGTCCTTGATGCCGCAGGTGGAACAGGTCTGGGAGGTCGGCTCGAACCTGCCGATCTTCACCAGGGTGCGCCCGTACCTGACCGCCTTGTACTCCAGCATGTGCACGAACTGTGCCCAGCCCGCGTCATGCACGCTCTTGGCCAGCCTGGTGCGCGCCAGTCCCCTGACCGCCAAATCCTCCACACCGATCGCTTGGTTCTCGCGGATCAGCTTCGTGGAGAACTGGTGGTGGAACTCGCGGCGCGCGTCGGCCACCTTCGCGTGGGCGCGGGCGACCTTCAGGCGGGCCTTCTCCCGGTTCTTGGATCCCTTCTGCTTACGGGACAGGTCTCGCTGGGCCTTCTTCAGCTTCTTCTCCGCACGGCGCAGAAACCGCGGGGAGTTGATCACACGGCCGTCCGAGAGGACCGCGAAATGCGTCAGGCCCAGGTCGATACCGACCGCCTGGTCGCTGTCGGGTATCCGGTGGGCGTCGGCGGCCGGGTCCGTGCCGATGACGAAGGACGCGAAGTACCGTCCGGCCGCGTCCTTGATCACGGTGACGGAGGAGGGGGCAGTGGGCAGGGCCCTGGACCACTTCACCTTCACCGCACCGATCTTCGGCAGGTTCAGCCGCCTGCTACCGGTGATCGACCAGCGGGCATTGGCGGTGAACCGGATCGACTGCCGGTTGTCCTTGCGGAACTTGAACCGGGGCGCACCCACCCGCGTGCCCTTACGGGCCCCTTTGAGGGAGGCGAAGAAGTTACGGTAAGCGGCCTCGGCGTCGCGCAGAGCCTGCTGGAGCACCACGACGGAGACCTCTCCCAGCCAGCACCGCTCCACCGTCTGCCTAGCCCTGGTGATCAGTTTCTTGGACAGCTCACCGGCCGTAGGGAACGCGGTGTTCACGGATGCTCATCTGACGCGGGCGCGAGCGTGCTGGCCCTTCGGGACCGGGTCCGACGTCTCCCGGGCGGGACCGTTCCTTCGGCAGGTCCGTTCCCCGGGCGGACCGGTGACCGTGGTCACCGCGGGCGCATGGAGGTCAACTTTCCCCACACCACGAGCCGATACCGGGAGGTGTACTCGGGCGTGCAGGTGGTGAGGGTGATGTAGTACCCCGGCGCGCTGTACCCGTAGGCGGGCCGAACGGTACTGCGCGGCACTTCCCGAATGACCCCTCCGTCATTCGCGGAGGTCTGCGCAAGCGTCTTGTCGACGACGTAGACGTAGCGCCCTGCCGCCGTCTCGACATCGATCTCGTCCCCCCACCGCAGCCGGTTGATGTACCGGAACGGCTCCCCATGAGTGTTCCGATGCCCCGCGAGCGCGAAGTTCCCGGCCTGTCCGGCCTGCTGGGTGTGCGGGTAGTGCCCGACGTACCCCTTGTTGAGGACATCCCGCTTGCTGACCCCCTCCGCGACGGGCACACGAAGACCGAGCCGGGGAATGGAGAGAACGGCGTACGCCTGGGACGACCTGGGCGTTCCCTGAGCCCGCCCACTCCCGGTGGACGCCCCGGAGCCGCCCCCACCCGACGCCCCGGAGCCACCACCGGAGGACGCACCACCACCGGCCGGGGCACCCGAACCACTCCCCGCACCCGACAGCCCCGCACCCTGCCTCTCCCCCTTCCCCTCCCCGCTCCCCCACCCCTTCTCCAACGCCTGCACCTTCCTCTCCGCGCCCTCCCTGGCCTGCCGATTGGTCCACCAGAGCTGGTGCACGACGAGAAGCAGGAGAAGAAGGCCGACGGTGACGAGAACCTCGCCCCCGCCCCACACCACCCGCCGGTACGCGGCCCGCCGCCGCCGAGTGCCGTGATCCACGACGCCGGGAGCCCCGAGGCCGCGCCGCACGATGCCGGGAGCCCACATACCGATGCCTCGCCTCCTTGACCGCCCCGCCTCCCCGACCGGGCCCGCAAGATAAGGGCTGCGCCCCGAACTCACCAGCCCCATGACCGCCCGACCCGTTCTGCGGCCCCCAAGGGCAACGAAGAGATGCCGCCCTCTGGCCTGCAGGTATCTCTCCCTCGTACGGCATCGGCAGTACGGTGTCCCCCATGCGCCCCGACACGTCTGCCGAGCACGTCGACCACAACGCCGAAGCAGCGCGCCTGGAGCGGACCGCAGGCCTCTACCCCGAGGACGCCGAACACCTGCTCGTGCAGGCCGCGGCCCACCTCGAACTGGCCGGCGACCGCCCCGGAGCCACCGCGCTCTACGACCGCCTGCTGGCGTCCTCGACGCCCCTGGAGCACCCCCATCTGGTCCGCGCCCTCAAGGCGTCGAACCTGTGGGAGTACGGCCACGAGGCCGAGGCCCGGGCGATCATCGACGGCATCCGCGCCGCGTCGCCCCGGGACCCGGCCCCCTGGGTGATCGTGGCCGAGGCCCTGGAGTCCCACGACGAGCTGGAAGCGGCGCAGGAGACGTTCACCCAGGCCGCGCAGCTCCTCCTCACGGAGACGTCGGAGCCCCCGTACTCCACCCACCCGCTCCTCTTCGGCCGCCACCGAGTCCGCCGCATGCTGGGCGCGGCGCACGACAACTGGGACACCCTGGCCGACACCCTCCACTCGTCCCCAGTCTCCCTGGACGAACTCCACGACCCGAAACGCGTCTGGTCCCTCGGCTCGGACAACCCCGCCGAACTCCAGGCGGAAATCTCCCGTCTGAGGGCGGAGCTGGGCACGTTCAGGGAGGCACTGTCCCGCCCGTTCCCGGTGGCGATCCTCCACTGGCCGACCACCGAACTGACCGAACTCCTGACGGCGTACCCCACCCTCTCCTCGGAGTACCCGTCCCACGGGGAACACCTCGCGACCATAGAGGCCTCGCTACGGGAACTGGCGACTTCCGGCACCCCGAACCTCGGCATCGTGACGGGCACGGTCCCGTCGTACGAGGCTTTCGCCGCGTCGGAGGCCTCGTCCCCGTCGGACGCGACGCTGCTGCCGCAGTACGCGACGACGCTGGCGGCCAGGGGTCTGGCGGTGGCTTGGCCGCCGCAGCGGGGGGTCGAGTGCTGGTGCGGGTCGGAGCGGGTTTATGGGGAGTGCCACGGAACCACCGCCGAGTAACGAAACGTCCCGTCGTTGTCAGAGCTACTCCTGCCCTGACAACGACACCACCCGGATCAGGCTGCCCTCAGCAACACCGACCTGCTACGACAGGCCGAAGGCGGCAGCCTTTCACCCCCGCTCAAATCACAGCGCCTCATGGCGCAAACCTGATTCATGACACTCCCAGCCCCACAAGTTCAGCCGCTTGTGTCAACGATGGGGGAGTCGGACCGGCTCTTGTCGATGGCGCTGAAACTGATCGGGGGGCGTCCAGCCGCTGCGGTGGAGGCGGGTGCCACCAGGGAGAAGACCATGGCGACCTTCCCCGGATCCACCTCTCCGTTCCGCACGACAGTCGAAGGATCATCCTCGATGACTGGGTAGAGGAGTATCGCTCCGCGTCGGTCTCGGGAGAACCGTTCCGTCACAGGGTCCGAAGTCGGTGGTGTGGCGCGGGCTATGCGTCGGGCCGTTGCGCGGTGCTTGCGGTCGCTGATGTAGCCGAAGATCTGGACACGACGGCGCTCGCGCTTCGAGAGAGCCAGAGGAACTGATCCGCGCACACTCGCTGATACGCCGCGGCCGGTCGCGTAGTGGGGGGTGATCAATAGCCAGTCGTCGATCAGGTGCGAGCTCTTGGCGATCTCGCGGAGGAAGCGCAGGTGAGGGAGGAAGGGGGCGGCGTTCCACCAGCGAAGTTTCTCCAGCACCCCCATGAGCTCAGCATGAGAGACCGATGCTGTGAGTGCGGTGAGGTGGTAGTCCTTACCGTAGGCCTCGTCGTGGGTGGTGAAGGTATCGGGAGTCGTTGAGAGGCGCTCGAGAAGAGGAAGCCACTGTTCGGTGTTGTGGGCCAGATCAACATGGCTGAGCGGGTGGGCAGTCGGCTCGATGATCTGCCCCGGACCGGCTATCTCTTCGACCTGGGCGTTATACATCTTCGTGCGACTGCTGGGCTTGAGCCAGGGCAGGTGCTGGGACACCAGCGGAGGGATCTCACGGGGAGTGACCAGCGGCTTGCCATCGACGAGTTCGGCGTACTGGGCGAGCTGATCGCGGAAGGTTTCCTCGTCGAGGCAGATGGCCTCGAATGCCTCGTAGAGGTCGACCGTGGACTTGCTTGCCTTGGTGAGTTTCTCCGCGCGGCTGATGTAGAGGCGGACCAGGTCCTGGTAGCCGGGGCGGAAGCCGAACCAGCGCCCCATTTGCATGAGGGTGTCGGCCTGCTGGGTCGTGCGGCGGTAATAGGTGACCGTCAGGCCTTCGACGGTGAAGCCGCGGGAGAGTTTGGTGCCGCCGACGAGGATCTTCCAGACGTGGGGCTGGCGGTCGAAGTCGAGGTCGAGCTGGTCGAAATACTTGTCGCTGTCACCGTTCACGATGACGACCGGATTGCCCCCCTTGCGGATACGGCTGCAGGCCTGGCTAATGTACGGGCGGAGTTCGTCGTACGAGGCGGGAGCCGGTAGGTCGGCGGCGCGGGCCTGGGAGACCGGGCGGATGTCGCGCCGGAAGAGGTCGGCTAGGCGGTCGTGGCCGGTGGAGTTGGTGACGTAGCCGGCCTGGTGCCACATGGTGTTGAGGCGCAAGGCGAGTTCGGCGTGGTCGTCTTTGCGGACCGACTCGTGGACCAGCATGGTGTGGTGCCGGTATGGGCCGTCACCGACGCCGCGGGCCGCGCGGTAGAGCTTCATCGCGCCGGTGAGGACGAAGCTGTCCATGGCCTCTTGCATGGACTTGTCGTCGATCTCATCCGGGGAGTAGATGCCGCGGACGTGGGACTTGGCGCGAGAGTTGGCGTACGTACGCTCGTCGTACGGGATGAGGGAGTCCAGGTCGTGGAAGTCCTGGACGCCCATGTAGCCCTCGGGGCGGGGGAGCGAGATCAGGAAATCCCTGGGGAAGATGTCTTCGCTGTCGCTCGGGTCGATGAAGACATTCGCGAATGGGGTCGCGGTGTAGCCGACGTACTGGGAGCGCGGGAGCAACGTCAGCAGCTGGGCGATGCGAGAGTTGATCGCGGTGCGCTTGGGACGGTCTGATTCCCATTTCTTCGGGTCGGTGGTGTTGACGGACGCCTGGTCGGACTCGTCGTCGATGATCAGGGCAGGGAGTTCGCCGAGCAGGCCCTGGATCTGCTTGAGGTCCTTAATGAGTTTGTCGAGGACTGACTTATTCTTCTTGACGACCATAACGCGGGCGTCCGCGTGGTGGAGGTTGCGCGGGTCGTACAGCGGCAGGCCGCGCTCGCGCTTCTCGAACTCGATGCCGCGGATGCCCTGGAGGAGGCTCTGGTAGTCCCGGTCGCGGGTGGTGAGACGCTCGATATCGAAGGCGCTCAGGGCGGAGGGGCGTCCGCCGTGGGAGACAAACTGCGGCCACTCCTCGTCGTCACCGATGTAGTCGATGCCGACCAGCGAGTCGAGATCCTCGGGGTCGGCACCGCGCAAGATGTTCTCCTGGCCGATCAGCTCCATGTCGAGGCGGCGCTGGGTCTGCTTGCGCAGGAGGTTCAAGGTGCCGCCGAGAATGATGACCAAGCGGTAGCCGGAGTCGATGGCCTTGGCGGTGACACCGGTGAAGTTCGCGGTCTTGCCGGACTGGACATAGCCGACGACCAGGCCGCGTGCCTGGCGGCGGGAAACTTGCTCGGGGTCGGTGAGGCGCTCGACGACCGCGCGGCTGGCTTCGTCGAGGCCGGCGATCGCCCCGCTGCTCCAGCCCTTGGCGCGCAGTCGCTTCTCGTACGCAGGCCAGTAGAAGGCCCGCGCTTCGGCGCGTTCCCTGGTGTACCAGGGGGTGAACTCCGCGGTGATGGTGGTGTGGCCGGGCTTCTTGGAGACCACGACGGCGTTGGTCAGGGCCTTGCGTACGCCGTTTTCGAAGCCGAGGTGGCCGTATATCTCCGCGCGGCGTTCGTCGGTTCGGGGAGGTGCGGTGGCCCAGGCGGCCCGCTCTTCGAAGTCCCAGGAGGTGAGCTTGCGCTCCCACAGGACGGTCAGGGCATCCGACTCATCCGTCAGGCGCTGGCTGAAGGTGTCGTCCGCGAGGTCAGCGCAGGGAAAGTCCTCCGCCTCGGTCTCCGCCCGCTTCGCGAAGGGTTTGGGACCGCGGGTCATTCCGCCGAGGACAGCGGTGTGGATTTCCAGCAGTGCGTCGGTCACAGGATGCTGTCCTTCAGTGGGTGAAGCGTTCGCGCTGGGCGCTTACGGCAGCGAGCAGGATGGCGTTCCAGTAGTCGATCTGGTCGCTGCGCTTCTTCTCCCAGCGGGTGAAGCCGAACAGCTCCTCCAGCATGAGATAGAGCAGGGTCTTGGCGACCGGGGCGTCATTGGAGCCGCCGCGCTGGCCCATGTTGAAGGTGTCGCGGTGGCTCTTGTTGAGCTGGATGACACGCTTCTCACGGTCGAGGTCGAAGAAGCGGTCTTCCGGGAGTGCGACCCAGGCGATGTCGATCGGGTCCTCGCCGGGCTTCTCCGGCAGTTCTTCCTGGATGACGCGCTTGACCTTCGGGGAGAGGCCCTTGCCGGGCGGGATGACCGCCTTGCGCTTGACCTCGGCGCGGGAGGATCCCTCGCGGTATACGGCCTCTGCGTTTTCGAGATACGTACGGAAGGTACGGCCGTGAACGTCCACGGCCTTCTCAACTCCTCGCGCAAAGGCCTGAGTTGCGTTGATCCCCTCCTTCTTCACGGTGAGGCTGAAGACTTGATTGGGGTGAGAGGGGAGATCAACTGCGATACGGGCGAGATTGAGATGCCCCTCGGCCGCGCCCCGCTGGCCGTTCCAGCCGCCGGCCTGGACCAGGCGGTCATTGCGGTAGAAGTAGAAGCCCTGACGCTCGGCGAGCGGGCCGATGAGCTTGTACTCGGCGCGCGGCGACTTGGGGGGCCAGATATGGGCGGTCAACTCCATATCGCCGACGCCCTCAACCGGTGCGGTGAAGGTACAGGGATAGCCCGCCTTGCCCGGAACCTTGTAATTGAATGGGTCGAGAGGCTCGACCTCGATGCTATCGAGCAGTTCACGGGTGCGCACGTTCTCCACAGCGATATCGATCCGCACATCCCCGCGGTCCAGGAAGCGGTGCAGGTAGAGGCCGAGGTGCGTTTCCAGCTTCTGGATTGCCTCGGAGAGGAAGCGGTCGGTCTGGCTGACCTCCACGGTCTCGAAGGTCCTGACCCGGTCCCAGCGCACGACTGTGCCCTGCCATTCGATGATCCCGTCGTAGCGGTCGAGGAGGGTCTGGGCGTAGTCCGGGGTGACGGTGTCACAGCGGTAGCCGTCCGCGAGGGAGGTGGAGGTCAGCTGGCGTCCAGCGGCGCGGCTGGTCTTGGTCCTACTGACGACGGTGAGGGCATCGGCGTGCGAGAGCGACGCAGCTTTGAGGCCGGTTCCGTACATGCCGAGGGCGTGGCTGCCGTACTCGCGGCGACGGCCGACGGTCATGGCGGCGTCGAGGCCCGGGTCGTTCATGCCCCAGCCGTTATCGACGATGAGCAGGCTGAGTAGCCGGTCATCGTCGCGGAGGAAGTGCACGACGACTTGACTGGCGTCCGCATCAAGGGAGTTGTCAATGAGGTCAGCGACGGCGACCTCGAAGCCGTACCCCTGGTTCCGGAGAGCTTCGGCGTAACCGGAGTCAGGCGGGAGCCGCTTGCTTCCGCTGGTGGGGACGTCGTACTGCCAGTCGGCACCCGGCTCATAAGGCATGAATCTCACATGGATTATCAGGGCCGCGCGGGGCTGGGCGGACCGTGTGAGCCCAGGAGGTGGCCAGGAGGCTAGAGATAAGCATGACGGTACTTCAACGCGCCTGGCCTGGGTAGATGGTCCTGAACAGTGGGGCATAGTTCCCTAATCTCTGCTGGCGGGGCTCAGAGGGGATCGGCCCCTCTGCACCCGCTGTCAGCAGCCTCTGTTACACATGACACAGCTGTCTGAGCGATCAAGGGAGCCAGCGTGTCCGAGCCGACGGATCTGTCACAACCTGTCGCAGGCTTGTACGAGCAGCTCATCACGCTGCGCTTTGAGCAGCAGCTCAGGGAGCTTGATGGCCAAGGCTGGCGCCCGATCAGCGACGCTGTGGGTGACGAATCCGTTCCTCACGTGCTGGCACGCCATGTCGCAGGGACGGTGAAGCGCGTACTGCAAGGTCTGCCGACCGAGGAGCGGGTATACGCCGCGAATCACATCCTTGAGTCCATCAGCACCCTCGACGGAGCACGGGAGTGGGTGGACCTCGTGGCCGCAGGCCCTCGCCAACTCCTCGCCCTGACAAGACAAGAGGCGCCCGGCGTCTTCGCTGTCCGTCCAGCCACCCCGCTGTCCGATACGGCTCTGATCACCAACTCCCCGGACGATCCAAGCCTCGGCTTTGAGCTTCGTGCAGAGCTCGCCACAGCCGACCGCGTGGACTTGCTCTGTGCCTTCGTTAAATGGCACGGGCTACGCATCATCGAGCAGTCACTCAGAGCGGCTCACGAACGAAGCGTTCCCATACGTGTCATTACGACGACCTACATCGGGGCGACCGAGCGACGGGCGCTGGACAGACTTGTGAGGGAGTTCAACGCCGAAGTCAAGGTCAACTACGAAACGCGGACAACACGTCTCCACGCCAAGGCATGGCTCTTCCGTCGCAACAGTGGATACGACACTGCCTATGTTGGTAGCTCCAACCTATCCAAGGCCGCATTGCTCGACGGCTTGGAGTGGAACGTCCGGCTGTCGTCCATCGCCACGCCTGACGTACTGCGGAAGTTCGATGCGACCTTCGACGCCTACTGGAACGACCCGTCATTCGAGACGTACGACCCCGACACTGACGGCACCAGACTCCAGGAGGCGTTGGCCATTGCGGGCGGCACATCATCCATCGCAGCCGCGGACCGCAGGATCACTCTGTCCGGCCTGGAGGTACGCCCGTACCCGCACCAGCGCGACATGCTGGAGCGGCTGGACGTGGAGCGGGAGGTACACGACCGGCATCGGAATCTCCTAGTTGCCGCAACGGGGACCGGCAAGACGGTAATGGCGGCGCTCGACTACAAGAACCTGTGCAAGAAATACGGCCGGGATCTGCGCCTGCTTTTCGTCGCCCACCGCAAGGAAATTCTGCAACAGTCGATGCGGACTTACCAAGACGTCTTGGTGGACGCGAACTTCGGCGAGCCACTCCACAGTGGGGAGATCCCGGGGCGCTGGACCCACGTCTTTGCCAGCGTTCAGTCGCTTAACGCTAGGGCACTGGATCAGCTCGACGCCGGCCACTTCGACGTGATCGTAATCGATGAATTCCACCACGGCACATCACCGACGTACCGAAAGATTGTTGATCACTTTCGGCCGATGGAGCTACTGGGGCTGACCGCGACGCCCGAGCGCATGGACGGTAGGAACATCCAGGACGAGTTCTTCGGCGGGCGCATCGCTGCCGAGATGCGCCTGTGGGAGGCCCTGGAGAACGAGCTCCTCAGCCCTTTCCACTACTTCGGAATCAGCGACAACACCGACTTGAGTGCGGTGGAGTGGAAGCGCGGCGCCTATGACGACGCCGCCCTGAGCAACGTCCTGACCGGCAATGACGCGCGGGCGCGACTCATCGTGAAGGCTGTAGAGGAGAAGCTCGTCGAGCCTGGCGCCATGCGAGCGCTGGGCTTCTGCGTCTCGGTCGCGCATGCCCACTTCATGGCCGAGTACTTCCGCTCCGCAGGTCTGAACGCCCTAGCGCTCTCCGGCGAGACTCCGGCCGAACAACGTAGGCAAGCCCTCGCTGACCTCAAGTCCGGCGCCCTGCAAGTGATCTTCTCCGTGGACCTCTTCAATGAGGGACTCGACATCCCCGACGTAGACACCCTGCTCCTCTTGCGCCCTACCTCCAGTGCAACCCTGTTCCTCCAACAACTCGGCCGAGGTCTTCGCCGGAGCGAGAACAAAGCAGTGCTCACAGTGCTCGACTTCATCGGACAGCACCGCAAGGAGTTCCGCTTCGAGAACCAGTTCCGGGCTCTGACGAACCTCACCCGCAAACGGCTCCTGGACAACATCGAGCATGACTTCCCGCAACTCCCCTCCGGTTGCCAGATCATCCTTGAGGAGAAGGCCAAGAAGGCCGTCATCGACAACATCAAGGATCAGATCGGCGTCAACGTCACCGTTCTAGCCCGTGAAGTGGCGGCCTACGCTGAGCCTCGGCTGAGCGCCTATCTGTATGAGAGCGGCCGCGAGCTGAAGGAGCTGTATCGCGGCAATGGCAACTCCTGGACGGGACTGCTCCGGCGTGCCGGACTCCTCAAGGGCGAGCCTCCAGAGGGCGAAGCGGCTCTGCTTAAGCGCGTGCCTGCCTTCCTCCACGTTGACGACCCTCTGCGCGTCGATGCGTACACCCGCATGTTGGAGGATGACGCCCCTTCGTACGGCGAACTCGACGAGCGGGGACAGGCCTACGCTCGGATGCTCTTCTTCCAGCTCTGGCCTCTCGGAGGCGTCACCCGCAAAGGATTCGAGGATTACGACACTGGCTTCGCAACGCTCCGAGACCAGAACGCCGTACGCAGCGAGCTTCGCCAGGTGCTTGAGTACAACCTCGCCCATACCGAGCACGTCCCGATCCCACTCCTTGGCATCGGCGGCCAAACTGGTCTCCCGTTGACGATCCACGCCTCCTACAGCAGAGAGGAGATCCTCCCCGCACTCGGCCAGTCCTATATCGGCGGCTTCATGCCGGGCGATTTCCGCGAGGGCGTGAAGTGGTGTGAGTCCGCGAAGACCGATGCCCTGATGATCACTCTGGACAAGGACGACAAGGACTTCTCTCCCCAGACCCGCTACCACGACTACGCGCTGAGCGAGACCCTCTTCCACTGGGAGTCCCAGAACCAGACCTCGGCCACATCCGCCACGGGCCTGCGCTACCAACACCACAAAGCCGAAGGCAGCCACGTCCTACTGTTCGTCCGCCGCTACAGGAGCACCGACATCGGCGGAGCCCAACCGTGGATGCTGCTTGGCCCGGCTGAGTACGTCGAGCACAAGGGGAGCAAGCCGATGGCGATTGCATGGAAGTTGGCGCACGACATCCCGGCGGACGTGTGGACGTACTCCGCCATTGCCGCTGGTTGATCCTCACTCCTCACATCCTGTCTACTCCGCCTCCGACTCGAAGCGCATCTGGGCTCGATCGAGGGCTTCATCGGCATCAAGGCCATGCACGCGAAGCCAGTGGAGGAGGTCGGCGATGACGTCAATCGCCGCCTCCTGCGCTACGGCCACGCTCAGCGGGCTTGGACCCTGAGGGCCAGGTGTCTTCGCTGCGCCGTAGAAGCCGAGCATCGATCCTGTTCTTGCCACACGCGCACCCCCGCTGTGACCATTGGGCGAGGTCAGTCCGGTGGACAGCTCGCACCAGGTGACCTTTCGGTCGGGGTGGAGTTGGATACCCCAGCGGTCGGCGATGGCATCGACGAGAGCCATGCCCCGCCCGCCTTCGGAGTCGGCTCCCGCCTGGATGAGGGTTGGCAGGGCACGGGTGTCAGGGTCCTGGACCTCGATGCGCAAGTAGGTGCCGTTCATGGAGACAGCGAGCGTGGTCGGGGTGCCGGCGCCCACGTGCGTGATGACATTGGAAACCAGCTCGGTGACACACAGTTGAGCTGCCTCAGCGATCTCGTGCAGGCCCCAGAGTCCAAGGTGAAGCCGCATGATGCGACGCAGAGCCGACACCTCCCTCGGTTCCGCTACGAACGGGATGTCCCACGGCTTCCTCGACACACAGCCCGCGCAGCCCATGTCTCAAGTCCTCTCCTCGCACGCCGAGTTGCGCTTTGCAATCGACACAACACTGAGAGTTGCATTGGAACTCTCAAAATGGAACTCTCATCTCGTGATTGAGGAGAGGGACCAGGAGCACAGCCACGCTTCGCGCGCCCCGGCGCACGCCGTCTTGCTGGCACGCTCGGGCAGGCAGCACGATCTGGGAGATCAATACGAAAGGTGTGGGATATGCCAGTCGGGCCCACCACTCGCAGACGCCAGCTTGGCGCCGATCTGCGCCGTCTCCGTGAACACAAGGGCTTGACCCTGGAAGAGGCGGGCGCACGCGTAGGCATCTCTAAGGCGACGCTTAGCCGCTACGAGACCAAGGAAGGATCAGTGAAGTGGCCTGCTGTTGACGCTCTGTGCCGCGAGTACGGCACGTCCGACGAAGAGCGCCTCGCACTCGTCGAAGTCGCGAAGGGCGCCAAAATCCAAGGCTGGTGGAGGTCGCTCGCCGATCCCATCCCCGAGTCCATGAATCTCATGCTCACGCTTGAAGACGAGGTAGTGCGCGAAGACCACTACGCGTGCATGTACATCCCCGGCCTCCTCCAGACCCGCGCTTACGCCGAGGCAGTACACCGCGCCTCGGAGATGCAGTGTTCAGAGAGGGAGGTGCAGCACATGGTCGACATCCGCATGAAGCGACAAGAACTCCTTCAGCGTGATGAACCTCCGCACATTTGGTGCGTGATCGACGAGGCCGCGCTTCGTCGCAGTGTCGGCGGACGCAAGGTCATACACGAGCAGCTTCAGCATCTTCTGACTATGTCGGAGCTGCCCCACGTCACTGCGCAGGTGCTCCCCTTCTCAACAGGCGCTCACGCCGCTGCAGTCGGCAGCTTCGTCGTCTTGCGCGGCCCCTCGCCCGAGTTGGACGTGGTGTACGTAGACATCCTCGGCGGCGGGCTCTTCATGGAGAAGCCGCAGGAACTGGGGCGCTATAGGTTGGCGTTCGAGTACCTGAGCGCTCAGGCACTCGATCTCGACTCATCCGCAGCGCTCGTCCACCGCATAAGCAAGGAGTCCTGATGCCCGGACCGCTGACGCCCCACTGGTTCAAGTCGTCCTACAGCGGCGGTAGCGGCACCGAATGCGTCGAGTGCGCGTACACGAACGAGCTCACCCTCGTCCGCGACTCCAAGGATCGAACCGGACCGATAGTCACCGTCCGAACCCAGGCTTGGCAGCTCTTCATACGCCACCTAAGCCAACAAGTTCAGGGCAGCTAACGATTGGCAGCCTTGGGCCACCGCTACGCGACTGCGACTAGCTCCCCCCAGCACCTTCGAAGGCCCGAATCTGCCAGCCACGGAAGGTTCGCGGATTTCTTCAGGAAGGCGGGGTGAGGTCAATGGGTTGGTGCAACATCCCAGGTAGAACGGTTGCTGGAGGTGTTGCTGGGTGGCGAGGATCGGGCGTCCGGGGTTGTCGGACGAGCAGAAGCGTGAAGTGTGGCGGCGATGGCGTGACGGGCAGTCGCTGAGCGAGATCGGGCGTGCGCTGGGCAACGTGCCTGGGGCAATCCACGGAGTGGTCGCGGCGAACGGCGGTTTCGTCCCGGCGGCCAGGACCCGAACGGCCGGAGTGCTGTCGCTGGCGGAGCGGGAGGAGATCTCCCGGGGTCTGGCCGCCGGCGACTCCTTCCGGGCGATCGCGGGACGGGTGGGGCGGGCA
>NZ_JBEYFS010000158.1:0-29869 GCF_040634475.1 Streptomyces sp. NPDC007095 | reverse complement strand
CCGCTACGGCGTGCCGCTCGCCGAGACCGCCCCCTCCGGCCTGGCGGCGGCGGGCATCGAGCCGGCCCTCCTGCCCCCGGCGCCGGTCCAGGTGGCGACGCCCGCCCCGGCTCCGGCCGCCCCCGAGCACCGGGAGCTGGAGTCCTCCCCGGCCCCCGAAGAAGAGTTCCAGCCTCAGAAGGAGGTTGTTGAGGAAGGAGCGGGGCACTTCGCCGAGGCCTACCAGAGGTGGATCGCTCAGGTCCAGGCAGAGCCCACGGCTTCCCAGTTCGCTGCCTTCCTCCGGTCCGAGTACGGCATCACCACCGCGGCCGGCGGCCCCCTCTCTGACGGACAACTGCAGCCCCTGCTCCGAGTCCTCCAGCAGCGCTATGCACCACCGGCCGATCCCGCGATCGCCCCGGACGGTGTTCTGGAAGAAGAGCCGTCGTGGGAAGAGTTCTTCTACAGTGCTTGGCTCGCCTACGCGGGAGAGCATGATCAGTACCCCGACGCTGCTGCTCTCGCCGCGTATGTCTTCCAGCGGGACGGCATCACCGGGGCTACCGGCCAGCCCCTCATGGGCGAGGACCTGGAAGACTTTGTTGCCGCCTTCCAGGAGCGGGAGTTCGGTGACGCTGAACCGCCCGTCGAAGAAGCAGCTGCTGGCTTTGGCGAGCAGTTGCCTCCCGCGCCGTCCCCAAGCGACTCCAATCCCCAGACCGAGCCCGTTGGCGCGGGGGCGCACGCCGCAGAGGAGAAGCGCGGCCCGAAAGTGAATGCCGCCATCGACGGGCTGGCGGACGAGCAGATACCGCCCCAGCCTCCGGCCGAGGGAAGCGGCCTCACCACCGTCGATCGCTACTACCTCGCATGGGTGGAGTACCAGAAGCAGCACGGTGCCGAGCCCAACGGTGATGACCTGTCGAAGTACTTGGATGAGCAGGGCGTGGTCGGCCGCAACGGACGGGCCGCCGCTGCGAGCACGCTACGCCGCTACCTCCTGTCCTTCCGGATCTACAGAGTCTGGGCCGAGCACCGAGTGCGCAGTGAACAGCCCTCGTTGAAAGCCGTCGCAGAGGCCTGCGCAGCCCGTGGAATCACCCTCCAGTACAACGAGCCCATCACGGCGGCGACCATCGCAGAGCACACCGCAGACTTCGAGCGCCGCTGGCACGCCGTCATCCGCCACCGCACCGACGCCGCTGCGCAGTCACGCTGAACGGATGCGCCGTGCGCAGCCCACCGCGATCACTGCGCAACACCCATCGCTGTCACCAAGGAGCGGCCCGCATGCAGGCACTCCGCATTGCTTCCGACATGACCGTCACCGGGCTGACGCTGCCTGACCTGGAGGCGTGGCGGGCATGGAGCACACCTACCTGGCGGTCAACCAGCACCCCTTCGTGCTCCCGCCGAAGCTCGCCCGTCTCATTGACGATCAGCTCCGGCACAGCACGCCCCGGCACAGCACCACGGCCGGACGTAGGTACCTCTTGCCCGAGTCCGCGAACTCAACCTCTGCCGCCACTACTTCGACCTCGTCGCCGCCGGCGCCAAGACGATCGAGGTAGGCGAATGGCCAGCGCGTTCTCTCCGAGTTCCTTTGCGACGGCGGTAACCGCCGACAGGTCGATGTCGGCGAGTACCACTGCCGCGTCGAGCTCCCGCCTTGCAAAAGGCTTGAGCCCCCCGCCCGGTACCCCCTGCCATCGGCACTGGCCCGCGTGCCGCCTTTGGCCGACGGGCCTGGCGTCCCATGCGCGTGTGCCTGGCGCGGTCAGTCTGTGGTGAAGCTGGACAGTACCGCGGCCGGGAGGCGGCTGCCTGCCGAGCCGTGGGGAAGGATCTCGGTGATGTGGGCCAGATCGGCGGCCGAGAGCTGGACGTCGACGGCGCCGGCGTTCTCCTCGAGGCGCTTGGTGCTGCGGGTGCCGGGAATGGGCGCGATGTCCTCGCCTTGGGCGAGCAGCCAGGCCAGTGCGAGTTGGGCGGTGGTGATGCCCTTGGTGTCGGCCAGATTCTTGAGCTGTTCGGTGGCGCGCAGATTATACGTGTAATTCTCGCCCTGCCAGCGCTCGTCCCAGCTGCGCATGTCGTCCGCGGGGTATTCGCTGGCGGGCTTGACCTGGCCGGTGAGGAAGCCGCGGCCGAGCGGGGAGTAGGGCACCAGGCCGATGCCGAGTTCCCGCAGAACGGGAAGGATCTTCTCCTCGACCTCCCGCTCGAAGAGCGAGTACTCGTACTGGAGCACGGAGACCGGGGTGACGGCGTGGGCGCGGCGGATGTACTGGGGGCCGACGTTGCTCAGGCCGAAGTACTTCACCTTGCCCTCGGTGATCAGTTCGCCGACCACGCCGGCGACCTCCTCGACCGGAATGTCGGGGTCGGAGATGTGCTGGTAGAAGAGGTCGATGTGGTCGCTCTGCAGGTAGCGCAGGCTGTTCTCGGCGACCTTGCGGATGTTTTCCGGGCGGCTGTTGAAGGCGGGGCTGATCGCCGGGGCGGTCATGTCGAAGCCGAACTTGGTGGCGAGGACCACCTCGTCGCGGAAGTCTTCGATTGCCTTGCCGAGGAGGATCTCGTTGCTGCCGGTGCCGGCGCCGTACAGCTCGGCGGTGTCGAAGAAGTCGATCCCGAGTTCGTGGGCGCGGCGGATGGTCGCGATGCCCTCGTCGTCGTTCGAGGCGCCGTAGGCCATGGACATGCCCATGGTCCCCAGGCCGAGCGCCGAGACGCGCAGACCCTGAGAGCCCAGATTGCGGTGCTGCATGAGTTCACTCCCTCAGTGTTTCGCCGGCTTCACCCGTAGAGGCCAAACCGAACTGTTCCGTTTGACCCTACGCGCCGGTCGCCCGGATGCCAAACCAAACGGTTCGGTGCTCTATCCTGGGGCTATGTCCCAGTCCCGCGACTCCGGCCAGACCGCAGCGCCCGCAGGAGCCGCTGGCGGCGGCGACACCACGCGCGAGCGCATCCTTACCGCTGCCATGGAGGAGTTCGCTCGCCACGGCATTGCCGGCGCGCGCGTGGACCGCATCGCTAAACTCGCCAAGACCAGCAAAGAACGCGTCTACGCCTACTTCCGCAGCAAAGATGCGCTCTATGCCGCTGTCGCTGCGCGGGAGTACGTCGTCATCGCCGAGGCCACCCAGATGGACCCGTACGACCTGCCTGGCTATGCGGGCCGGCTGTTCGACTACTTCGTCGCCCGTCCAGACCACCACCGCCTGATTACCTGGGGCCGCCTCGAACTGCCGGGCACCAGAGCCGTTGCCGACGATCCCGACCAGGCAGTGATCGCCCGCAAAATCGACCAGCTCCGCCAGGTGCAGCAAGCTGGACAGCTCGACCCTGCCTGGGACCCGGCCGACGTCCTCGCCCTGGTCAACCAGATCGCCATGACCTGGGCGTCGCAACCCGAACTCAGCGCGGCCGCCGCCACACACGCCGTGGACCCCACCACCGCCGCCCGCCGCGCCGCGGTGGTGACCGCTGTCGAACGGCTTTTCCCTCGAGCACGCTGAGGTCCCCGGACCGGCGGCAGCCCTGCTCGAGCATTTCCCAAACGGCGCCGGCCGCCCTTGCCGTTCACCATTGGACCATCCGAATCAGTGCTCCTGGGCCCGGGAAACAGACGCCGGGTGGGCAGGCACGGACGTCTGCTTGCGGCAACTCCACTTGGCCGCACTCGGGTAGTGAAGCTGGCCCCACCGTGTGGCCGTGAGGGGGCGTATGAGGGTCACCACCTGGCAAAACACCGAGGTCACTGGTACTGGCCGACCGGTCAGCCAAGCCGAGCACGGCGGGCTCCCCGCCGAATGGCGGACAAGTCCCGCCGCCCGGCGGCGTGCGGGAACCCGGCAGACGCGCGGACCATCGTCGTACGATCCGCCGCACACAGCATGAGGAGCACAAGCAATGACGCTTACGCCGCCCCCGTTCGACCCGGAGCTCGCGGCCGCCCTGGAAATGATCAAGGACACGCTGCCCCTCAAACTGACCATGGACGAGATCGAGGCCCTGCGCAACGGGCCCGGCATGGCGATGTTGGCCGCCATGGACCTGACCCTGGACGGCGCCTTCGAGGTCGAGGACCGGGCCGTGGCCGGCCCCGAGAACGCGCCCGACATCTCGCTGCTGATCTGTCGGCCGGCCGCTCCGGCGACGGACCGTCCACTGCCCGTGATCTACCACATCCACGGCGGCGGCATGGTGGCCGGCAACAACCGCGCCGGCGTGAACGACGCGCTGCGGTGGGCGAAGGAGCTGGGCGCGGTCGTGGTGTCCGTGGAATACCGGCTGGCGCCGGAGCACCCGCACCCTGCGCCAATCGACGACGTGTACGCCGGGCTGCTGTGGACCGCCGAGCATGCCGAGGAGATCGGCGCCGACGCCGAGCGGATCGTCATCGCGGGTGCCAGCGCGGGCGGTGGCCTGACGGCCGCGCTGGCACTGCTCCTGCGGGACCGCAAAGGCCCGCGGCCCATCGGCCAGCTGCTGATGTACCCGATGCTCGACGACCGCAACGACACCCCCTCCTCGCACCAGATGGCGGGCCTCGGCGTATGGGACCGCACGGCCAACGAGACCGGGTGGACCGCGCTGCTCGGCGAGCGGCGCGGGGGCCCGGACGTCTCCCCGTACGCCGCACCGGCCCGCGCGGAGGATCTGTCCGGGCTACCCCCGGCCTTCCTCGACGTCGGCTCTGCCGAGACGTTCCGCGACGAGGTCGTCACCTACGCCACCCGCCTGTGGCAGGCCGGCGGAGTCGCCGAGCTCCATGTATGGCCCGGCGGCTTCCACGGCTTCGACGGCCTCGCCCCCCAGGCAACCCTCTCCCATGCCTGCCAGACGGCCCAGATGGAGTGGCTGCGCCGACTGCTCGCGGAGTAGCGGGGCAGGCTGGAGCCCGAGGGGCACGCGGCCGACGGACTCGACGGTGCGGAGTGCCGACCCGGCTCAGCCGTCTGCCGCTGTTGTTGCTGGAAGGACCGGTCGCGCTCGCCCGTGTTCGTTGCCGGTCGAGTCACCCCTACCCGCGCCTGTCCTGGCAGGGATGACGTCTTGGGGTTGTGGCAACGTGAACGGGTGGTCCGGGGTTCAGGATCCGGTGCCGTAGCGGCTGAGCATGAGGGCGACGGCTTCGTCCACGATCGCGGCGTCGGTGGGGTTGGGCGGGACGAAGTCGGTCCGTACGAGTTGGGGCCACAGGAACTGGCTGCAGATCATGCCGAGGAACTGTTCGGCCACTTCGGATGCCGACAGCGGCTGTCCGTCGGCCGAACGGAAGTCGACTGTGCCGGCCTGTGCCTCGGCCTCCAGGTAGTCGCGGAGCCGGTCGAAGAAGGGTCCGCGGTCGATGGCGAAGCCGGTGCCGACGATGTCGGCGAGTTCCGGCATCTGGGGAAGTTCGGTGATGATGAGGCGGCACAGCGCCGCCGTGCCGGGCCGCGCGACCAGGCAGGCGTAGTCGCGGCCGATGTGGTCCAGACCGTACCGGGGGTCGCCGGGCGGTGGCGGCGCGGCGTACTCCACATCCAGCTGCCATTGTTCGGAGGTGACGGCCGCGAACAGCGCGGCCTTGGAGGGGTACCGCTTGAAGAGGGTGCCGGTGGAGACGCGGGCCTCCTTGGCGATCTGGGCCAGGGAGGTCTTGTCGTATCCCCGGGCGAGGAAGAGGTCGCGGGCGGCACGGATGATGCGCGCACGGTTCTCCGCTTTGATCTGCGCGTGATACCCGGCCTGGCTCGCTTCGCCACCGGTTTCCGCTCGTTCCGCCACCGCCATGCCCTCGCCCCTCGCCCGTTTCCCGGCCGCGTCCTCGCTGTCAGAGGACGGTCTGGCCGCCGTCCAGGATAAGGTCCTGGCCCACCGCGAAGGCGGAGGCGTCGGAGGCCAGGTACACGACGGCTTCCGCGACCTCCTCCGGCAGACCCATGCGGCCCAGCGGGATGCCGGCGCTGATCCCCTCCAGGACCGCCGCCTGCACCGCGGGGTCCTCGATCCCGAGCTTGGCGTACAGCGGGGTGTCCACCGGGCCGGGGCTGACCGCGTTGAACCGGATGCCGTGCGACTTGAGCAGGTCCGCGTTCCACGAGCGCATCAGGGAGGAGACAGCCGCCTTCGTCGCGGCGTAGGCGTTCGAGTTCCCGTAGCCGCCGTGCGCGCTGTTGGACGCGTTGAGGATGACCGAGGACGGGTCGGCCAGTACCGGCACCAGGGCCTGGGTGAGGAAGAAGACGCTCTTGACGTTGATGTCGAAGAGCCGGTCGTAGCTGTCTTCCGTGTGGTCCTCGAACGGTCGCCAGTCCGAGACGCCGGCGTTCAGGAACGCCACGTCCAGCTCTCCGAAGTGCTCGCGCACCTGCTTGGCCAGGGCGCGCTGCGCGTTGAGATCGCGGGCGTCGGCCTGCACCACCGGCACCTTGTCCCCGAGGATCTGCCGGGCCTTGTCGATGCTGGCCGGGGTGACGCCCGTGACCAGCACGTCGGCGCCCTCCGCGAGGAACCGCTGCGCGGTCTCCAGACCGATGCCGCTCGTGCCGCCGGTGATGAGGGCGCGCTTGCCCGCAAGACGATTCATGTTCCCTGTTCCTCGCCGAGAAGTAAGGTAAGTCGATGGACTCACCACTTGAAGGTAGCTCCCGCACCACCCTTAAGGCAAGTCGATCCACTTACCATCGATGGCGGGGGTGGTTCTGCTGAGCCGGGAAGGTGGCCGGCACCGGCTCGAATGCCATGTCGCGGCCGTCGGTGAGGAGTCGGGAGATGGTGGTCTTCCCAACCCGGGCGGCCCCGCACGAATCTCGCGGCGCTCATCGGGCTCTGGGGCGGTCGCCTCTCGGCAGCTGCTCGGCGGCCAGGTCGTAGGAATCCTCGACCACGTCGGTGATCAGCCGCTCGGTGATGCCGGGTCCCGGCCCCAGTGAGATCCAGTGGCGCTTGTCGAGATAGCGGCCCGGCGTGATCGAGGCGTGGCCGCGCTCCAGTGACCGCGCGTGCTCGGGCTCGCACTTGACCGTGATGATCTGTTCGTCCGGGTCGTCGGTGACGATCAGGAACACCTTGCCGGCGACCTTGTACACGTCGAGTCCCGGAGTGAAGGGGTAGCCGTGGCTGACGTCGGAGAGGGACAGGGCCGCCTGGCGGGCGATGTCCTGGAGCCGGTCACCGGCCGCGCTCACCGGGCCGCCCGCGTGCCGGTGCCGTAGGTGTGCGGGTCGACAGGCTGCTCGGCCCTGGGCAGGTGGGCGACGACGAGCCGGTAGGAGTCGGTGACGAGCTCCCTGACGAGCTCCTTGTCGACGCCTTCTCCGCCCTCCACGGTGATCCAGTGCTTCTTGTTCATGTGATAGCCGGGGGTGATATGGCTGTACTGCTCCCGCAGGGCGTGGGCCTCTCCGGGGTCCGCCTTGAGGATCACGACAGGCCGCCCTGGGACTTCGGTCATCAGCATGAACACCTTGCCGCGCACCTTGTAGACCTCCCAGTCGGGGCCGAAGGGGTGCTCCAGCTGGGATCCCGGGAGTTCCTCCGCGCATTCGGCGGCGGTCTTGTGCAGGGCCGATCCGTTCATGGGGCGTTGCCTTCCTCAGGTGGTGACGGACTGTGGCATCGAAGGACGCGGAGGGTGCGCCGCGCGGGCGCGGTGGCACGTCCATCCTTCCGCCGCAGCCGAGCAGAAGGGCGGTAGGCTGCGGACACGTGATGGTCGACAAGCGACACCCCGGCCCGAGCGGAAGCGCGGCCAGTCCGCCCGCGGTTCCGCTGTTCGCTTTCCAGCCCCCGGTCGGTACCCCGTACGGCCTCGAGGTGAGCACCGTCGAGGACTTCTTCGCCCACCACGACGACTGGCCGTGGAACCCGCCCCGTCCGGGCCGCGCCACCTTCCACTACCTCATCGCCGTCACCGAGGGTGAGCTGCGGCACGACGTCGACCACGTCACGCGGACCGTCACCCCCGGCCAGTGGCTGTGGGTGCGTCCCGGGCACGCACAGTGCTGGCATCCGCCCGGCGCGGCCCGCGGCCCGTTCATCCTGTTCGAACCGGACGTGCTGCGGCCCGACCTCGCCCGTCTCCTGGCCCCGCTCACCGCGCACGAGGCCCCTGCCGTGCTGACCCCGCACCCCGAGGACGCCGTCTGGCTCCGGCAGACCGCACTCCAGCTCCTGGACGAACACCGCGCACTGGGGCGCCGCCCCCTCGACATCCACCACGCCCTGCGGCGCAGCCTGCTCGAATCACTGCTGCTGCGCCTGGCCAACTCCCCGGGCATCGCCCCCATCGGCACGGCCACCGTCGGCACCGGCCGCGCCGACCGGTACGGGCGCTTCCTGGACGCCTTGGAGCTGCACTTTCGCGAGCTGCACCAGGCCGCGGACTACGCCGAGTTGCTCGGCTGCTCGGTCCGCACCCTAAGCCGTGCCGCCCGGGACGCCACCGGCAAGGGGGTACGTGAACTCATCGACGAGCGGCGCCTCCTGGAAGCCCGGCGCCTGCTGGGAGGTGCCCGGTGGGATGCCCGGGCTGTGGCCGTCCACCTCGGCTTCACCGATCCCGCGAACTTCGGCCGCTTCTTCCGCGACCGCACCGGTTGCACCCCGGCCGCCTTCGCGGCCCGCGCAGCGAGGACAGACGCGTGACGGAAACGCGGCAAAGGCCCCTTGCCCGGCAGGAGGCGATGGCTCCCTTCGCGGTCTGCGTGAACGCCCAAGGGCAGTGCACGATGTGCCACTCGCCGTCGATCAGCCGGTCAGCCGTCCCAGGTGTGGGAACTGCCAGAGGATTCTGGCCAGTCCTCTGCCCTCATCGGTCCGCGTCTTGTCGGGCAAGACCATCGAGGATGACGTTCATCAGAGGCCGTGCCCTTGATCCCCACTCTTCCCGGTCCAGACGGCCGAGGTATGCGATGAGAAGGAGGACTCCATGGGCGTCGACGTCTGCGCGGATGGAACCTGCCGCTTTCCCGGCGTCCAGCAGATGAGCGAGGGCGCCCTCGATGGGGTTGTGGCTGTGGGCGACAAGGTCCTGCCACGCCGCCGCCTCAAGCGCCGCCAGGACGCCGCGCTTGATCTCGGCGTAGTCGATCACTAGGTCGAGCCAGTGACGCAGGGCCTTCCCAGGCGCGTGTTCCGCCAGCAGAGCGAAGGCGGCGGCCACGAGTTCTTCGACATCGCGCCGGTAGACCTCGGCGAGGAGTGCTTCGCGGTTGGGAAAGTTCCGGTAGAGCGTTCCCTGTCCTACACCGGCGCGCTTGGCGATCTCGTGGAGGTGGACGTGGTCGGACTCGGCAAGGGCTGCGCGGGCGGCCTCCAGTATGCGGGTCCGGTTCTGCGCCGCATCCCGACGGCGTGCTGGCGCGCTCATAGGCCTCTCCTGACGTTCCACCCACCACAAATGGACACGTGTCGCTAGGGCGGACCGCGAACGGGACGGCGGAAACGAGGAGGAACCGGTGGACTCCTGCTTTCCCTGCGGCGGTTGCCGTGATTACCCCGCCCTGCCCGCCGACGGCGTCCGCCTGTCGCGGGCCGGCTCCGCTCGCACCCGCGGTGCAGACGACTGCGTCGGCACCTTCCAGACGGGCGGCTGGAGTGTCCACGCCGAGCGACGTCAGGGCGCCGAGAACCGGCTCTGTTCCGTCGGATTCCAGGGTGGGAGCCTGCTCGGTATGGCGGTGAGGGCCCACGACCTCGTCGCCCTGTTCGATGAGTCGTGCGGCGAGGCCGGAGCCGACGCCGCCGGTCACCCCGATGGCGAGGCCCGGGACATGGCCCCCTCCCCCCTGCTGGTTGACGATCCCGGTTGTTTCCGGCTGGGTCTCAGTCGATGGCCTCGATGGCCTCGATGGCCTCGATGGTGACGTCGACCGTGCCGTCGTACTTCTTCAAGGCATCGACCCCCGAGTCGACTTCGCCGAGGATGACGATGCCCGGGTCGGGGATGGACTCGCCGTCGTGGTCATAGAAGACGGCGATGTCGGGACCGGGTGACCAGTAGGCGATGTTGCCGATCTCGTAGCTGAACCGCGGCTTTCCTCCCGCAGCGAGGGACCGGGGCAGGTGACCGTACTTCTCGCGCTTGAACAGGTCGTTCATCTGCAGCGTCAGCGGAAGCAGCGAGGCGAAGTCCCGTGCCGTCGCGTTGTCGTCGAGGGTTGCGTTGAGGACGGTCTCTCCGGCGGTCAGTCGGATTCTCATAAGGGTTCCGCTCTCTGGGATGTTGTTGGAGTGATCGTCGGCGGCCGACACGTACGCCCTGCCCATCGGGGTACGAACTTCTGTTCGACACGCACCCCGTGAAGGTAACTTCCGCACCACCTCGATGGCAAGTCGATCCACTTACCATTCTCGGTAGCCCAGGTCTCAGTCGTCCACGACGACGACGTGCTTGCCCGGCGTGGTGCCGGACTCGACGTCGGCCTGGGCGTCACGGACCTGTTCCAGGCCGTGGTAGACCTTCGCGACCGGGACTTCGAGGCGCCCTGCGGCGATGGCCTGGAGCTGGCGGGCGAAGACGTCGGCCGGGAGGTCGGCGGCCTGACCGCCGTAGGACGTCAGCCGCACCCCGTTGGGGATCATGAACGGGGTGAAATCGGGGATCGTCCACTGGCCCGCCAGGGCTCCGGTGAAGCAGACCGTGCCGTGCCGGCGGACGGTGCGGAGGGTGTCGGCGAGGACCGAGCAGCCCACCAGTTCCAGTACGGCGTCGACACCCTCCGGCATCAGCTCGCGAACCTGGTCGGCGATCGTGCCGCTGTCAAGGAGGGGATGGTCGACGCCCGCGGCCCGCAGTTGCCCTGCCCTTTCCGGGCTGCGCGTGGTGGACAGCACGGTGGCTCCGAGGTCTTGCGCGATCGTGGCCGCGCTCAGCCCGACCGTGGAGGTGCCGCCGCGGATCAGCAGGCTCTGCCCGGCCGTCAGGTCCAGGCCGGTGGTCAGCGATCCGTAGGCGGTCTGGAACATCTCCGGCAGCGCACCGACGACCTCCCACGGCAGGCCGGTCTCGAACGGGATGACCTGTGCCGCGGGGACGGTCACGTACTGGGCGTACGCGCCGTCGTACGAGCGGCCCATGCCGCCCATCATCGTGGCCACCTGCTGTCCCGGCCTCAGCTCGCTGTTCTCGTCGACGTCATCGACCACGCCGACGCCCTCGATGCCGGGGATCCGCGGGTAGGTGACCACCGCGTCCGACTCCCCCTTGCGGGTGGTGACCTCGGACTCGTTGACGCCGAACGCCTTCACCCTGATCCGTACCCAGCCGGGCTTGCGTGCGGGCACCGGCACCTCCTGGATCTCCAGTGCGTCGAGGCCGCCGGGCCGGGTGACGACGACGGCCCGCATCGTCCCCGGTGCGGTGTCACCGCCTGCAGCTGTCGGTTGGCTCATGTCGAATTCCTTGCTCTGTTCGCCCCCTGGTGCGCTGTTCCGGATCGCCCGGTGACGGTCAGGGGCGGGCGATGTTCTTGAACAGGTCGAGGACCGCCTGGTAGTGGGCGCTGGGCTCGGAGGGAGGGTTGCCGACACTTCCCGAGATGGGGCGGTCCGTGACGGCGGGCCACAGGCGGGTCTGCTCGCCGGTGACGAAGTCGAGGACGATGTCGCGGATACGCGTGTCACGGTCGGCCTGTTCGCGGCTGCGGTCCGGCCGTTCCTGGCCGACCAGGGCGTACAGCTCGGTGCCGTGCACGGCGGGCGCACCCTCGGCGGGCCCGATCGCGAGGAGATGGGCGTTGCCGCCCGCGGCGGCGTGGGCCAGAGCACCGCGAGCGGCGGGGAGCGTGAAGATGTAGTCCGTCAGGGCCGCGGCGCGGACCTCGGCAGGGGTGCGGCCGTCCCGGTCGTAGACGTCGACGATCTTCTTGGCGCGGGAGCGGGGAATGCGCCACCCCGCGAATTCGTCGGTGACGCGGTCGACGGTGTGCGGGTCGAAGCGGTCGAGGTCGTTCGCCACCCACCAGCCCATCTCGTCACTGGCCGTGCTCAGGAAGATGTCGATGTCCTGGTGCGAGCCCGAGGCCAGGACGTCCAGGGGGTGGGCGCGCAGCACGGAGCCGGGCTGTCCGGTGTCCAGGACGACGCCGAGGCTCTGGTTGTCCATGCCGCCGCGGACTCCGAGATCCGTCGGGCAGACCTTGCGCAGGGCGGCCACCAGGGAGGCCGTGTCGAGATCGATCAGCTTGTCGGGGTTGCCCGCGACACCGAGTTCGGTGACGAACCGCTCCGCGAGTTCCTCGGCCCACCAGGCCGGGACGATACGCGAGGGTGCGCCGGAGAAGCCGGCCAGTCGCCGGTACAGGCCGTCCGCGGAGGAGGCTCCCAGCAGTCCGAGGGTCAGGTAGGCGCCGGCGCTGTGGCCGAAGACGGTGACGTCGTCGGGGTCGCCGCCGAAGGAGGCGATGTTCTGCCTGACCCAGGCGAGCGCGGCGATGACGTCCTGCAGGCCGAGGTTGCTGGCCTCGGCGAGCCGCCCGCCGTACTGCGAGAGCGAGAGCGCGCCCAGTGCGCCGAGCCGGTAGTTGACCGACACACTCACCACGCGTCCCGTCGCGGCGAGACCGGCGGCATTCGAGGTGGTCTGCGTGTTCGCGCCGTACTCGAATCCGCCGCCATGGAAATACACCGCCACTGGCAACGCCTTCCCGGCAGGCCCCTCGGGGGCCCACACGTTCAGGTTCAGGCAGTCCTCGCCCATCCCGCTGTCCGCTTCGAGCCAGTCGCCGGCATCAGGCTGGACAGCGACGACGCCCTTGCGGTCGTAGGGGCGGTCCGGATCGAAATCCGCGACCACGGGGCGGCGGTATCGCTCGGCGGTGGCGTACGGGATTCCCCACCAGGACCGCACCCCTGGTGCAGTCGGGGCCCTGGGCGCGGTCACGGTCATGGCGTGAGATTCCTTCCGGTGCGGTACGGCTGTTTCGCGCGGCGTGTCGGCGGCTGATCGCTCGCGGAGACGCTCTCCCAGCATTCCCTGGACTCCGGTAGATCGCCGAGCGGACAGCAGTCACCTGGTGGTCATCAGGTGACACTTCTCTGCCCCGCTCCTTCTCATAGCCCGAGCTCGGCGGGTTCGCCCGTTCGAGCTGTTGATCTCTGCGCACGATCTCCGCTGATTGGTGTTGGTGACGGGGGTATCAGCCGAAGTCGGTACGTTGACAGGGTACGTATGTGCTGACTAACGTACCGCCGATCGAGTCGCCGCAGCTCAATGAGGAGCTCCGAAATGCCGCACGACGACATGAAGCACGTGTACGAACCGAATGTCTCTTTGAAGACCCGCGACGGCGTGACACTGGTAGCAGATGTGTGGCGCCCTCTGGAGGGTCAGGCACCGACTTTGCTGGTCCGAAGCCCGTACGACAGGCGGACGGCATTCCATTTCGGAAGCCAGACCGGCAATACGCCGTCACTGATGTCACTGGTAAACGCCGGGTATGCGGTGGTCGTCCAGGATGCGCGGGGGACCGGCGCCTCCGAAGGGGATTTCGAGCCCAAGGTCAACGAGATCGCGGACGGGCAGGACACAGTCGCGTGGGTGCGCGAGCAGAGCTGGTCGGATGGCACTGTGGCCATGTATGGCGCCTCCTATTGGGGGATGGTGCAGTGGGCGCTGGCGATCAGCGAAACCCCGGGACTTCGCGCAATCGCTCCTTCCGTGGCGGCAGCGGACTGGTACACGAACCTGTGGTACTCGCAAGGCGGCGCGATGTCACTCAGCCTGAACACGTTCTGGAACGCGATGATGTACGCGGGCCAGGAGCAACGGAGTCTGGCACTGGGAACGACCCAGGACCCGGCCACTCTGTACCGTCTCGGCGGCTCCCTGCTTGACCCGCTGCCACTCAACGACGCCACGCCGATCGCTGATCTGCCGGTCCACGGCACGGGTCGCTGGTTTGACGATTGGATCGCTCATCCTGACTTCGACGAGTACTGGAAGAGTCAGGACTGGTCGGGACCGGAGTTCATGTCGAAGGTCGACGTGCCGGTTCTTTCGATCGGCGGTTGGTACGACCTGAAGATCAACGGAACCGTCGAAGGGTTCCTCGGCGTCCGGACGCAGGGCGGCTCCGAAGACGCCCGCGACAAGTCTCGCCTGCTCATCGGCCCCTGGGCTCACGTGGAATTCTCGGCCCGGTTCGCCGATCGGTATTTCGGGATCCCCGCCGAAATCGACACCACTGCCGAGCACATCGCCTTCTTCGATGAGCACCTCCGCGGCATCAGCCCGGCAACGCCTGCGCCACGGGTTCGGATCTTCGTGATGGGTATCGACCAGTGGCGTGACGAGGTCGACTGGCCCCTCCCCGACACCCAGTACACCGACTGCTATCTGAACAGCGCCGGGTCGGCAGCAACTCGCCACGGAGACGGATCACTGCAGGCCGCCGCACCCACGGCCGATTCGCACGACGGGTTCACCTACGATCCCCGCGACCCCGTCCCCACAGCCGGCGGAGCACTGCTGCCCGCAGAACCGGGGCTGGTCGGCCCCGTCGACCAATCCGTCGTCGACGGGCGCGAAGACATCCTGTGTTACGCGACCCCGGTTCTCGAAGAGTCCCTCGAGGTGACCGGCCATGTCGAGCTGAAGGTATTCGTATCCTCCAGTGCCGTAGACACCGACATCACTGCGAAGCTGGTCGACGTCTTCCCGGACGGCCGAGCCATCAACCTCTGCGATGGAATGCTGCGACTGCGCTATCGAGACGACCTCTCCAACCCCAGGCCACTCATTCCGGGCGAGGTCTACGAGGTCACCGTGAAACTGGGTGTCACGTCGAACGTCTTCCTTCCCGGTCACCGCATCCGCCTGGATGTCTCCAGCAGCAACTTCCCCCGCTACGACCGCAACACCAACACCGGCGGATTCATCGCCCACGAAACCGAAGAACAGATGGTTCCCGCGATCAACCACATCCACCACGGACCAGGCCACCCCAGCCGGCTCGTCCTTCCGGTCATCGACCGGAAGGCCCAGCGATGAGCGCCGCCGACCGGGTCGCCGAACTGACTGCGCGATTCACGGCTTCTTCCCTCGATGTGGCCTGGCTGCTGTGCGACCGGCACCCCGCCGACCGCGTCGCGTTCACCGTGGTCGACAGCGACGGGAAGACTTCCACGCTGACCTTCGGCGAGCTCGCCGCGGATTCGCACCGCTGTGCGCGGGCGCTGCAGGGGCTCGGCGTCGGTCCGGGTGACCGGGTGGCGACCCTGATGGGCAAGAGCACCGACCTGGTCACCGTCATCCTCGCGATCTGGCGACTCGGCGCGGTCTACGTCCCGCTGTTCACCGCATTCGCGCCCCAGGCCATCGCCCTGCGTCTAGAAGGCTCAGGCGCGCACGTCGTGGTCGTCGACCCGGACCAGCGCCACAAACTCGACCCGAGCCCCGACATGCCGGACGACCCACAACGCCGCCTAGTCGTCAGCGGAAGCGGCGCGCAGCATGGTGACGCGTCGCTGGCCGACCTCGTCGCCGCGGCGTCGCCCGAGCCGGTCCCCGCCGTCACCACGAGCGGGGACGGGCCCCTGGTGCACATGTTCACCTCCGGCACCACCGGCAAGCCCAAGGGCGTCATCCACCCCGTCTCCTACATCGCCGGATGGCAGATCTACCTGGAGTACGCCCTGGGCGTCACCGGGGACAGCAGTTACTGGTGCGCCGCCGACCCCGGCTGGGCCTACGGGCTGTACTCGGCCATCGTCGCTCCGATGGCCGCCGGCATCCCCAGCCTGCTGCTGTTCGGCGGGTTCTCCCCGGAGACGACCTGGCGCACCCTCGTCGACCACCAGGTCACCGACTTCGCCGCCGCCCCGACCGTGTACCGCGGACTGCGCTCCTCGTCGGTGCCGGTACCGCAGGGCCTGCGCCTGCAGCGGGCGTCCAGCGCGGGCGAGCCACTGACCCCTGAGGTCAACGAGTGGGCCGGCGCCGCGCTCGGCCTGGCCGTGCACGACCACTTCGGCCAGACCGAGGTCGGCATGCCCCTGGCCAACCACCACCATCCCGAACTCGCCCGCCCCCTCAAGACGGGATCGATGGGACGGCCGCTGCCCGGCTGGAGCCTGACCGTCCTGGCCGACGAGAAGGACGAGCCCGCCGGATCGGGCGTGCTCGGCCGGGTCGCGATCGACGTCGCCGCCAGCCCGCTGATGACCTTCCGCGACTACCAGATCCCCGGGCAGAGCGGCTCCAAGTTCACCGCCGACGGCCGCTGGTACCTCACGGGCGACGCCGGGCGCATCGACTCGGGCGGCGACTTCTTCTTCTCCTCCCGCGACGACGACGTGATCATCATGGCCGGTTACCGGATCGGGCCGTTCGAGATCGAGAGTGTCCTCGCCCAGCATCCCGTGGTCGCCGAGTGCAGTGTGATCGGCGCACCCGACGAGGTGCGCGGCGAGGTCATCGAGGCGTACGTCGTCCTCCGCGACGGCGCCGACGGCTCGCCGGAACTGGCCGGCGAGCTCCAACTGCTGGTCAAGACCCGCTACGCCGCCCACGCCTACCCCCGCACGATCCACTTCATCGACGCCCTGCCCAAGACGCCCAGCGGCAAGACCCAGCGTTACCTGCTGCGCAAGCGCCGCCGCACCGAACTTTCCAGCCGAGAGGCACAGTGACCGACACGGATCCCCTCATCGTCGAGCAACGCGGCGCCGTCAGGTGGCTGCTGCTCAACCGCCCGGAGCGGCGCAACGCCCTCGACGTCACCCTCATAGAAGCCCTCGACAAGCAGATCACCAGCGCCGAGGCCGACCCCGGCACAGCGGTCATCGCCGTGGCAGGCAAGGGACCGAGCTTCTGTGCCGGCGGTGACTTCCACCAGTTCCTTCAGCTGCACGACCGCGGCGACAACCCGGTCGACTTCCTGACCGACGTGTCGGCCTGCTTCAGCCGTATCGCGGCCAGCCCGAAACCATGGGTGGCCGTGCTGCACGGTCACGCCGTCGCCGGGGGCCTGGAACTCGCCCTGGCCTGCGATGTCGTCGTCGCCGCCGACACCACGCTCATCGGCGACGGTCACTTGCAGCGGCGGCTGGTACCGGCCGGCGGGTCAAGCGTCCGGCTTCCCGGTGCGGTCGGACGCGGACTGTCGCGCTGGCTCCTGCTCACCGGCGAACTACTGCCCGCGACCGCCTTCGCAAACACCGGCTGGATCCACGCGATCGTGCCCGAGGCCGACCTCGACGCCACCGCCACCCGCGTCTGCCGACAACTGGCCGACCGCCACAGCCCCGCGCAGCAACGGCTCAAAACGCTGCTGCACCGGATCGACGGCATGCCCGCCGAGCAGGCCCTGCGCGAGGAACTGGCCACCTTCGCCGACAACTGGTGGGCGAGCTCGGTGGCCGACGCCCTGCGGGCCTTCCTCGCTCCCCGGACCACGAAAGCAGACACCAAGTGAATCGCTACCACGGACG
Source organism: Streptomyces sp. NPDC007095 (assembly GCF_040634475.1). Classification (NCBI taxonomy): domain Bacteria; kingdom Bacillati; phylum Actinomycetota; class Actinomycetes; order Kitasatosporales; family Streptomycetaceae; genus Streptomyces; species Streptomyces sp. NPDC007095. The sequence continues at coordinate 12,457 of NZ_JBEYFS010000158.1, read as the reverse complement.
CGTCGTCGCCATCACCGGCGCCGCACAAGGTCTCGGCCTCGCCATGGCGACCCGCTTCGCCGCCGAGGGCGCCACGATCGCGCTCGCCGACGTCAACGAACAGGCCCTCACCGACGCCGCCGGCACCATCACCGACGCCCACGACACGAAACTCCGCACCGACAGGGTGGACGTGACCGACTCCGCCCAGGTCAACGCCTGGATCGACGGCGTCACCACCGAACTCGGCCGCCTCGACGTGCTGGTCAACAACGCCGGCATCATCCGCGACAACCGCGTCGAGGACATCACCGACGACGACTGGCACGCCGTCATCGACGTCAGCCTCACCGGCGGCTTCCACTGCGCCCGCGCCGCGTTCGGCCCGATGAAGCGCCAGAGCTACGGACGCATCGTCAGCTTCTCCTCCATGTCCTGGCGCGGGAACTTCGGCCAGACCAACTACGTGGCCGCCAAGGCCGGCATCGTCGGCATGACCCGCACCCTCGCCCTCGAAGGCGCCCGCCACGGCATCACCGCCAACGCCATCGCCCCCGGACTCATCGAGACGCCCATGCTCGCCTCCATGAACGGCCCCGCACGCGACAAACTCACCAACAAAGTCCCGATGCGCCACACCGGCAGGCCCGAGGACATCGCCGAAGCCGCGGCCTTCCTCGCCAGCGAGGCCGCCGGCTACATCACCGGTGTCGTCCTGGACGTTGACGGCGGCATCTCCATCGGATCCTCGATCCGATGACGCAAGCGGGCCGCTCGTCGCGCTCAGGCCGGTGGCGCGCTAAGACCGTGCAGAAGGAGATCAGCCATCTCGGTGTACGCCTCACCCGCGCTGAGGCCGCCGTTCAAGAGCACTCCGGACTGCACCCCTTCGATGGCCAGCGCCACGAGCTGCCCGGCGAAGTTCCCGTCGATCGGCCGCAACGCCCCCTCCTTGACGCCCTCGGCGATCAACTCCTGGACGCGTCGGGCCGCGGCCGCGGAATTCGTCCGGTAGATGCTGGCTGTCGACCGGAGCCCGATCATGTCGGCGTAGAACTGCGTCGAACACCGGCTCATCGCCCTGCCGACCCCCGACAGGTAAGCCGGGATACGCAGCCTCGGGTCGGCCACGTCGGCCACGGCCTGCTCGATCTGTTCGGTCGCCTGCCGGAAGAACCCCTTCGTCAAGGCCACCACCAGCTGCTCCTTGTTCCCGGCCGCGCTGTAAAGCGTCGCCTTCGAACAGTGCAGCCGGTGCGCCAGATCGTCCATGCTCAGCGCCATGAACCCCTCGGCGAGCACGAGTTCCTCGAGGTCCTTGAGCAGCTGGCCCCGACGCTCCGGGTCGACCCGCCGACGTCGCACCGAACCGTTGCCGGTGTCGTCCACTCCAGTCATCACAGGCCCAGTCATCACAGACCCAGTATGACCTGGGCCCCGAGCCGCGTGAAAACCAGCGATTAGCACGTCGACATGTTTGTGTCGTACTAGGTGCTGAGCGGGCCTGGCTGTGCGCGGAAGATGTGGACGTCGTGTTCGCGGAACTCGTGGTCCTGGGCGGGTCAGCACGACGTGATGGTGAGCGTCGGTAACTGACAAGGTACGTTTGTGTTGGTCGACGTACCGTCGAGGTGGGCACTCTCGCTAGCAGGGAAGCCGTCTTCCACGACACCGAACGACCGTCGCACCTCGCCCTGCGGGCGAATACTGCAACCCTCGAATACCGACACTCCACCAGTGGCAGATGCACACCAGCGAGGCCGCGGTCCTCGGGGTGAGCGGCCGTACTCCCGCAACGCAGTGCCTCATCCTCGGCCTGACGTACCGCGGAGGCCAGATGCGGGCCGTGGGAGTGAGCCTCCCCCTCGGCCAGGCGGTACGCCACGAGCTGCTCCCGCTGCTGCGGCCGGCCGGGGACACGGAGGCGGAGCTGCCCGGGACCGTGGGCGGGCTGCCTGGCGCCGATCCGGTGTACTACCGGCCCGTGGTCCCCGACGTGGTCGTGGAGATCGAGGCTGACCAGACCGGTCCCCGCGAGTTGGGGCGGTTCCGGCACCGCCCCCGCGTGCTGCGCGTCCGAGGCGACCTCACGGCCGACAACCTGCCCCCGCTCCCTGAGCCGCGGCCGGCGGCTTCGTCCGTGAGTGCGCGGTCACCGCACCAGGCGGCAGGTGCGCCAGCCTCGCCCGTCGCGCACCAGGGCGCCGCGTTCTTCAAGATTGCCGAGGTGGTAGGCGACCGACGCTGTGCTGCTGAGCCCGATGTCGTCGGCAAGCTGCCGGACCGACGGGCCCTCACCGCGTTCCTCGATCCAGCGCCGTATGCACCGCAGGATCTGCTCCTCCCGTGCCGTGAGGTGCTCCGGGCGCCGGTTCACGGTCGCCACCCCATGGCGCGGGCCTGGCGGCGCAGCTCCACGCGCGCCGCCGGCGTCCGTCCCGGGCCGGACCAGTACGGGTGAAACAGCAGTTGGCCGGACAGGGTCTGCAGGCGGCGGCGCAGCGCGGTGGTGTGCACCGGGTGCGGCACGGCCAGCACCGCAGACGTGAGCTGCCACTCCGCCTGGAGCTCGATCAGGTCAGAGGGGAAGGGTGCGTGCTCCATGCCAACAATTAGGCCACATGTTCGATTTCTGGCCAAGTCGATGCGCTGGCCTGCCACCGGTGCCCGTGTCCTGTGCCATCGGATCTTGAGCGCGTGCCATCGAATCTTGACGGCCGCGAGTCCGTGTCACCGAAGATTGAGCGGTGGGGGTCAGGCGTCCTCCGGCGAGCCGCGGATGTAGTCAGGCGTGGCGGCCGGGTCTACCTGACCGGGCCTTCATCTTCTCCTGGCTGTGCGTCAGGCATGTCCAGGATGGCCTCTCGGGTGTACTGAGGGCTCTCTGGGGGTGGGGCCAGGCTAGGGGCCATGAGTTCGGTGAGGAGCCTGCTCAGGTCATCCGTGGAGAGCGCCAGGCCCAGGGTCTGCACGATGCGTAGAGCACAGTCCCGGATGGACTGAGCGTCCTTCTCGGGCGGCGCCGTGCTCCTAATCTCGTCACACACTCGGCTGAACTGTTCAGCGCTGATCGTTGGCCGGCTTATCGGTTGCGCCATGGTGCGCTCCTCCTGGAAGAGCGGGCGGTTCCACCCGCTCTTCCAGAAAGCGCTGAGCACACCGCAACGGCAACTGGAGAGAGCCAGTGTGCAGGCGCTGGACCAGAGTCGCTCAGATTTCGTTGGCACGCGCTCAACGTGCACTGTCACAGGACAGCCCGCCGTGGCTCGTTGGACCGCGTGTGACGACCGCTGCGATGACCGACGTCCTCGAGTGGGTCGCCCGCACGCTTTTCGAGGAAAGCGACGGCGGGGGGTGCCCGAGTACGGGGGAGCGTCTCCTCGCCGAAGGGCTGGCCCGGGCGCAGTGGAGCGGGTCGGCCTTCCGGGCCTCGCTGCGCGATGTCCCGGAGTCCGTGCGGGCCGGGCGCCTGATTGACGTCCTCGATCCGGCGGCGGTCCTGGAGTCCACTGACATCTCCGGGTACGGCCGGCGCTACACGGGTTTCTTCGTCACGACATGGATCGCAGCGGGGGGTAGTTCGTCGTGATCCCCGGCGGCTGGAGCAGGGGCGGGGGTTCGCGGCCGGGGTCCTCGGTGACGACGACGCCGGCGGCGGCATGGTCGAAGCCGGCGGGCCAGCGGGTGTGGTCGCTGGCCAGGGCGTCGGTCAGGCGTGCCTGGAGTAGGTCGGCCGTGCTCAAGTCGGTGCCGCGCAGGTCTGCCAGGCGAAGGTCGGATCGGCGGAAGACCGCACCGCGCGCGTTGGCCTTGCGCAGGTTCGCCTCGCGCAGGTCGGCCTCGGTGAAGTCGGCGTCCCGCAGGTCGGTCTCGGCCAGCCGCGCGCCGCGCAGGTCGGCCAGTGCACAGCGGGCCCGGTGGAGGATTGCGGTCTTGAGGTCGGCGGGCGCGCGATCGGCTCACCCCCGCCTGCACGGGGAGGGCTTGCCGAACCAGGACAGCATTCCGTCGACGCCCGGCTCACCCCCGCCTGCGCAGGAAGGACCATCTGCGGATGCCGGACGAGCTGGAGTTCCGCGGCTCACCCCCGCCTGCGCGGGGAGGACAAATGCCTGGCGTTCACGCCCGAGGGCACCGGTGTCCCGGTGTTGCAACTCATGCTCGATCGAGCCTGCTTGAAGGGTACGGGCGTTTGACACCGAGCCCAGGCATCCATGCCCTCGCGCCGCCCCCGACCGGCCGGAGGATCCCAAAACGAGGGTCCGCAGGCGACGTTGCGGGAAAGAATGGCCCCCATGACGTACGAAGGCTCCTCCATCGACCCGGCCAAGCCCAGCATCGCCCGCGTCTACGACTACCTGCTCGGCGGCAAGGACAACTACGCCGTGGACCGTGAGATCGGCGACGTGTTCAAGCGCGACCTGCCCGGTTCGGTGGCCATCGCCTTTGCCAACCGCGCGGCCCTGACCCGGGCGGTCAGGGAGATCGCGAAGACCACCGGCATTCGGCAGTTCATCGACCTGGGCAGTGGCCTGCCAACCGCGGACAACGTCCACCAGGTCGCGCAACGGCACGCCCCTGAGTCCCGGGTCGTCTACGTCGACATCGACCCCCAAGTGCTGGTCCACGGCCGCGCACTGCTGGAGAACAACGACCGGACCCGCGTCGTCGCGGTCGATGTGCGCAACCCCGAAGGCATCCACACTCACCCCGACACCCTGGAAATCATCGACTTCACTGGTCCCGTCGCCGTCATCCTCAGCGCCATCCTCCACCACGTCAACGATGACGAGGACCCGGCTGGCATCGTCCGCTACTGGCGAGACCACGTCCCCTCCGGAAGTTACTTCTTCATCAGCCACTTCCGCTCCGGCAACAACCCGGAGACCGCGGAGGCCGAGAAGGTCCTCCAGCAGACGTTCGGCCGCGGCCGGTGGCGCACCGACGCGGAGATCGCCTCCCTGCTGGACGGCCTGGAGATCCTCGACCCCGGGATCGTCCCCGCGTCCCTGTGGCGTCCCGACGATAGCGACAACCCGTGGAACAGCGGCGAAAGACGAGAGCTCACGGTCTGGGAACACCTCATTGCCGCCGGACTGGCCCGGAAAGCCTAGACGTGATCGCTGGATGACGATCGCCGGGCAGCTGCGCCTCCGGCCGGCAGGTCGCCGGGGTGGCGAAGTTCCTCGGCATCGACGTCGGCAAGTGAGCGGATTGACGTCCTGCCCGACCGTACCGCTCAGACTCTGGCCGCGTGGCTGCGCGAGTTTCCCGGGGCCGAGTACGTCTGCCACAACGGTGGGATTGATGTTGCGACGGGCTGGTCCATCGTGCCTGGCGAAGCCGAGGACTCCTCGCCTGCCTGTGGCGGGTGGCCACAAGGCAGACGCCTTGACGTGAAGTTGGTCGCCGCAGATCAGAGCGACGACGTCGACTGACTTCAGTGTCGAAGGACACCCCCGCTGGGAGCGAGTCGGTAGGTGACGCAGTTCGATGTTGCTCACTGCGGTCATTCTTCCGGGTCCGGCAGTTGCTGTCCGTTTCCGGTTTCCGTGTGGGCGTGGTCGGGAGATCGGAGGCGGTGCGGGGTCGTGCGGCGGTGGGATCGCCAGGCAGGTGTCGAAGAGGGGCGGCGAGGCCGGATGGTCCGGGGCTGTCCTTCCTGATCTGTTACTTGCGCAGGGCCGTGAGCGGAGACTTCCTCGTCTTGCCCATGCTGGGCAGTGGGGTCCAGTCGGTCTCTGTGCGCTTGTGCAAGCGGGGCGGCTTCCGTCGTGTGGAACAGGGTGGTGCCGGTGGTGGTGGGGTGGGGTGGGGTGGGGTGGGGGTTGAATCCGGTCGTCCGGTTGGGTGGGGGTGGGTGGGGTGGTGGGGGGTGGGTGGGGGTGTTTGTGCTGGTGGTGGGGGTGGGTGGGGTGGTGGGTGGGGGTGGGTGTTTGGGTTGGTGTTGGGGGGTGGTGGGGGTTTTGGTCTTGTGAATATACGGACTAGCTGGTTTGGTTTGGGGTGGTTGCAGGGAGCATGTTGTGGTGGGTTGTGGGTTGGTCTTTGGAGGGGTTTGTGGTGCGGCAGGAGCGTGCGGTGCGTACGCGGCGGGCGATTTTGGATGCGGCGGCGTCGGTTTTTGATGAGCGTGGGTATGAGGCGGCGACGATTGGTGAGGTGTTGGCGCGGGCGGGGGTGACGAAGGGGGCTTTGTATTTTCATTTTCCGTCGAAGCGGGCGTTGGCGGAGGGGGTGTTGGGGGAGCAGTTTGCGGGGTTTGTGCTGGCGCCGCGGGTGAGTAAGTTGCAGGAGTTGGTGGATATGGGGTTGGCGTTGGCGTATCGGATGCGTCGTAATCCGGTGGTGTCTGCGTCGGCGCGGTTGTCGTTGGGGCAGGAGATGGGGGCGGTTTTCGGTACGTGGACGATCCGGACGTGGCTGGATGCGACGGAGAGGGTGTTGCGGGAGGCGCAGGAGCAGGGGGAGCTGCTGCCGCAGGTGGATGTGGCGGAGAGTGCGTGGGTGTTCTCGGCGGCGTGGACGGGGGTGCAGGTGTATTCGCACACGCTGGCGGGCCGGGAGGATCTGGAGGAGCGGGTGTGTGCGTTGTTCGAGCATCTGCTGCCGAGTGTGGCGGTGCCGGCGGTGCTGGGCCGGCTGGTGATTGATCCGGCCCGGGCTGCGGAGGTGGCTTTGGAGGGTGAGCGGCTGGCTGCGGAGGCGGGGGAGGCGGCGGGTCTGGGCGGGGTCGGCGCCCCGGCCTGACCTGGCGTCCCGGCCTGGCCTGGCGTCCCGTCCCGGCCTGGCCTGGCGTCCCGTCCCGGCCTGGCCTGGTGTCCCGGCCTGGCCTGGCGTCCCGTCCCGGCCTGGCCTGGTGTCCCGGCCTGGCCTGGTGTCCCGGCCTGGTCTGGCGTCGGCCCGGTCTTCTGTCCTCCTGTGCTTTTGATCTTGTCTTCTTCCGTTGCTTGTGTGTCTTGTCCTGGTGTGGCCCGGCGCTGGTTCTGGTCCCGGCGGTGTGTCCTTCCCTCCTTTGTCTGCCTGGTCTGCCATGCCTGTGTGCGGTCCTGGTCTGGGTGTGTAGTGGTGGGTGGGGGCTGGGGTCGGCCCTGGCCCGGGTGGGGGGCTCTGGTCGGGTGCGAGTGGGCGTCGAGTGCTGCCGCTGAGCGTGGGGCGGGCCTGTGGGGCCGCTCTCTTCTGGTGGTGTGTGCCTTTCTTGTCTGCTGTGCCCGGCCTGGCCTGTGTTGTCGGCGGTGTGGGTCCTGGTGGCGGGGCGGGCGGGGTGGCTGGGCGGGTGGCCTTCCGCCGGGGGGTGTTTGGTTTGTGCGGGGTCCGGGGGTGGGTGGCTGGGGCTGGGTGGGGCGGAGGGACGGGGTGGGGTGGAGCACGGGCAAGGAAACATACCGGGCATGCGGTTTGGTAGGGTGGACGGGTCCCGGTGTGTGCGGGGTGGCGGTGGTGGTGGCTGGTGCGGGGGTGGGGAGGAGGGGTGGGATGGTGAGGCAGGTGCGGGCGGTGCGGACGCGTCGGGCTCTGGTGCGTGCGGCGGCGGAGGTGTTTGCGGAGGACGGGTATGCGCTGGCTTCGCTGCCGGTGATCAGCAGGCGGGCGGGTGTGAGTACCGGGGCGCTGCATTTCCATTTCCCGAGCAAGGATCTTCTGGCCCGTGAGGTGGAGGCGGCGGCGACGGTGTCGGTGCAGCGGCTGGCGGTGCGGGAGGGTGCGGGGGGCGGGGGCGGGCTGCAGTTGCTGGTGGATGTCAGCCGTGATCTGGTGGCGGCGCTGGCTGTGGATCCGGTGCTGCGGGCCGGGTTCGAGCTGGGCGGTGATCCTTCGCGCAAGAGTGCGGAGGGGCCGGGGCGGTGGTGGAGTGAGTGGGTGCATGGGCTGCTGCGTGAGGCGCAGGGTGCGGGGGAGCTGGCGCGGGGGGTGTCGCCGGAGGCGGCCGCGGTGGCGGTGGTCGCCTCTGTTGCCGGGTTCGGCCGGCTCGCCTCCCGCCAGCGTGTGCGCTCTTCCCCGCATCTGGTGGAGCAGTTCTGGGCCCTGCTGCTGCCCGGCCTTGCGGCTCCCTCGCACCGGCTGCCGGCCCTGCCCGGTTCCCGGGCCGCCGGAACCGACCGCACCCCCAGGTAAACAGACCGCATGGTCCGGTAATAGGGAAGTCAAACCGCTGGCAGGGCGTCCGCAGCAGCCGGAATCCCGCCCGGTCGGGGCGCTTATGTGCCAGAAGTCGGATTCTCTCGAGGGGATCTCGAGCATCGGCGGAGAGAAAACAAGACGACCGGTTTGAGATTGACATACCGTCCATGCTGTTTTTTACTCGGTGTGTCGGGCGGCTCCCGGCCGGCGGGCGCGGCTCACCCGCCGGCCCGCCGGCAGACCAGGGCCCGGCAGCATCGGGACCCGGCAGTATCGGGGACTGGATAGTCCGGGCTCTGGCGGCATCGGGTTCTGGCAGCCCGGGGGTCCGGTGGTGCCGGTGGTCTGGTGGTTTGGGGCCGGGGCGGTGCGGGCTGTGGCGGTCCGGGGTCTGGCGGCCTCGGGTTCTGGCGGCGTCGGGGTCCGGCGGTCCGGGCTCCGGGGGCCGGCGGCATCGGGACCCGGCAGTCCGGGTTCTGGCAGTCCGGGTTCTGGCAGTCCGGTGGTGCTGGCAGTCCGGTGGTGCTGGTGGTCTGGTGGTCTGGTGGTTTGGGGCCGGGGCGGTGCGGGTTCCGGCGGGCCGGGGTCTGGGAGGTTCCGGGGTCGGGGTCGGGGAGGTTCTGGGGGCTGGTGTTTTTTTGGGGGCCTGGGGTTGACGGGGTCCGAGGGGTTCGGCAGACCGCAGTGGATGGACAGGGGAGACGGCGTGGACACCGACATACTCGGCACTCTTGCTGTGCGGGAGAAGGGCGTTTCGATCACTCCGACCGCTCCCAAGCCGCGGCAGGTGCTGGCTTTGCTGGTCCTGCAGGCTGATCAGATGGTGCCGGTGGGCATGCTGAGTGAGGAGTTGTGGGGCAGCAGGCCGCCGCGTAGTGCGCGGCCTACTCTGCAGACGTACATTCTGCAGCTGCGGGAGCTGATCACCGTGGCGCTGCAGCCGGATGCGGCTGATGCCCGTACGGCCAAGGACGTGCTGCTGACCGTGCCGGGCGGTTATCTCCTCAAGAGTGGTGAGGGCGGCAGTGACGTGCGGGAGTTCGAGCGGCTGGCGGGGCTGGGCTACCGGGCGATGGATGCTGCCGATTTTCCGGGGGCGGCCAGGCATCTGCGGGCCGCGCTCGGGCTGTGGTCCGGGCCGCCGCTGGCCGATGTGCATGCCGGGATGCACCTGGCGACCCAGGTCAAACGGCTGGAGGAGAGCCGGCTGTGCGCGCTGGACCAGCGGATCGAGGCCGATCTGCGGCTGGGCCGCCACCGTGAGCTGCTCGCCGAGCTGACTGTGCTGGTCAGCCGCTATCCCACGCACGAGAGCCTGTGCGGGCAGTACATGCTGGCCCTGTACCGCTCGGGGCGCCGGGGTGAGGCCCTGGACGCCTACCAGCGGCTGCGTGCCATCCTGGTGCGCAGTCTGGGCCTGGAACCGTCGGCGGCGCTGAGCAAGCTGCAGCGTTCCATCCTGATGGCCCGGCCGGACGGCTCACCGGCCACCGTCCCCGGTCCCGCCGGGCCGGGCTCCACGGGCAGTGGCCCCGCCGGGACCGGACGCCTCGCCCCGGTCGGCTGACCCCTTTCGCCCCGCTTGCGCCCAGGTCCCGGCTCCTTCCGCCGGGACCTGGCACATGCCCGGTCCCGGTCCGCCCCCCGCCCCCCGCCCCGCGCCCCGTGCCCCGTGTACGCGGGCTTGCGGCCGTGCGGCCCCCGTCCGGGCCTCACTGCCCTGTCCGGGCCTCACCCCGCCCCCACCGCCCGTGCTGTGCGTACCGCCCGTGCTGTGCGTACCGCCCGTGTTGTGCGTGCTGCTGGTGCCCGGTTGTGTGGGCCGTGGTGGCTGCGGTGGATGGCGTACGGCGGTGTTGAGGCTGTGTCGCCCGGCCGGCACCCGCCGGGCCCGCACTGTCCCCTTCTCCGCCCCGGACTGCCGGGCGCCGGTGGTGCCGGGCCCCGGAGGGCGCCGGTGGTGCCGGGCCCCGGAGGGCGCCGGTGGTGCCGGGTCCTGGTGCTGCGGGGTGCCGGCCGGGTGTGCGGGGCGGGTGTGCGGGGTGGCGGGGTGGGGTCCGGGCGGGCGCGAGGCGGGCTCGAGTGGTGGGGGGCAGGGTGGGGGTGTGCCTGGAGGAGGAGGGGCCGGCATGTCGTCGCGCGTGCACGCCTGTGAGGACACGGTGGGGGTGGCTGCTCCGGCCGGTGTCGTGTACGGGATGCTGGCCGACGCCGCCCGCTGGCCGGTGTTCTTGCCCCCGGTCGTGCATGTCGAGCGTCTCGACTTCGACGGGGTCCAGGAGCGGCTGCGGATGTGGGAGCTGGCCGATGAGGCCGGCGCCGACAACGCCGATGCCGATGCTGACGGTGGTGGTGTGGGTGGTGTGCTGGGCGGCCGGGTTGGTTCCTGGCACACCCGGCGGGTGCTGCACCCCGATGCCCGGGCGGTCGTGTTCGAGCAGGAGGACGCTGCCTGGCCCGGCAGTGTGACCTCGGGTGTGTGGAGTGTGCGGTCGGCGGGCGAGACGGAGTGTGTGCTGGCCCTGCGTCAGGAGCGCGGGCTGCCGGTGGCGGCTGCGGACGGTGCCGGTGCCCGCCGGGAGGCGGAGGCGGACGTGCGCCGCCGGCTCGCCCAGGTACGGCGGGCGGCCGAGCGGTGGGAGCAACTGGACGAACTGCTGCTGTCGTTCGAGGACCGGGTGCGGATCGAGGGCCCCGCGGAGCTGGTCTACGACTTCCTCTACCGGATCGAGGACTGGCCCGAGCGGGTCCCGCACGTGGAGTGGGCCAGTGTGCGTGAGGACGTGCCGGGGATCCAGGTGGCGTCCCTGGACACCTGTGCCGCGCCGGGCGGGCGGACGGTGAGCACGCGGGCCGTGCGGCTGTGTTTCCCGCACGCCGGGCGGATCGTCTACAAGGAGACGCTCACGCCCGAGCTGATCGCCGCTCACAGCGGCGAGTGGTCGCTGCTGCCGGACGCGTCCGGGGTCACGGTCGTCGCGGCCCACCAGGTGATGCTCCGGCAGGAAGCCGTCACCCCGGTGCTCGGTGCGGGCACCGGCCTGCTTGAGGCCCGCGACCATGTCCGTGCCTGGCTGTCGCGCGCCAGTACCGAAGCGCTGGGCCTGGCCAAGTGGCATGCCGAGAGCACCGTCCGCCGTCTGCGATGAACAGATGAACAGGAGGCCGGTCATGGCCGTCACCCAGCCCGCCGCGCCCAGCACCCCTACTCCTACCCCTGCTCCCGCCCCTGCTCCTACCCCTGCTCCCGCCCCTGCTTCTGCCCTTGCTGTCCCGCCGGCCCGGCCGGCGGACTCGGCCCCGCCGTCCTCGCCGTCCGTGCCGTCCTCGCCGTCCTCGCCGTCCGTGCCGTCTGGGCCGTCTGGGCCGTCTGGGCCGGCGGTACGGGGGGAGACGGGGCGCGGGGGGAGTGGCGGGTGCGGGAGCGCTGTCCGGCCGGCCGGAGAGCTCCCGGGAGCGCTGGCGCACCGGTATGCCGCGCTGCCGCCGCCGCTCGAGGTGGCGCTCGCCGCGCTGCGGCTGGAGGCGCTGCTGGGCGATCCCCGCGATGCGGCCAACCCCTACGGCCTGCCCGCCCTCGCCGCATCCGCCGGGTCTGCCGCCTCTGCCGGGTCTGCCGCCTCTGCCGGGCGGGTGGTCCCGCTCCTTGTGGCGGCCGGTCTGGGGCAGGTAACCGCGGCCGACCAGCGGGTGCGTGTCCTGCGCCCGCTCCTGCGCCGGGACCTGGCGCTGGGACATGCCGCGGGTATGTCCGGCGGGTCCGGTACGCCGCCTGCCGCACGGGCCCGGGGGCAGGTCGCGGAGTCCTCCCCGGTGCCGGCCGTGCTGCTCGGCCCGGCGGCGCTGGTGGCCGCCGCCGGCAGTGTGCTGCGCCGGGCCGCGCTCACCGTGGCCGGCCGCGGGGGCGGTGAGCTGCGGCAGTGGCAGCCCGTGCTCGCCGCCGCCTTCGCCGACCTGCTGGCCTGCGAGAGCCTGACCTGTGTGGCGCTGCGCCGCCCGGCCGGCCCCGGCCCGGGGGCGGGGCTGTTGGGCGCGGTGGCCGGCTACGTGGTGCCGACCGTGCTGGCCGACGTACTGGCGCAGCTGGGACTGGTTCTTGCCGAATGCGGCCACGGACCCGCCAGCACCGGGGGCCGGATGCTTGCGAAACTGACCCGCGACCTTCCCCTGGCCGGGGTGGACGCGGCGGGTGCCGCGCACTGGCAGGACCGTCTGGCCAGGGCCCTGCCGGCCCTGGCGGCCGAAGAGCCCCGCGCCCCGCACCGCGGCCCGGCCCCCGCCCGCTTCCGGCTCGCCGACGACCTCGACGCGGCGATCAGCCGGATCGGCCGGTTCCTGGGCGGGTATCGGCAGTAGG
>NZ_JBEYFS010000157.1:0-29878 GCF_040634475.1 Streptomyces sp. NPDC007095 | reverse complement strand
TTTGGGGCGCGGGGATCTGCGCGGCCGGCCCCCGCCGTCCCGCAGCCAACGCACGAACCCGGGGGCCTGGGGGCGAAGCCCCCGGGCTCAGTGGGTGGAACCGGCCGTGGCCGGGGGAAGTTCCGCCTCGACGCCCGGGTCGCCCGCGTCCGCCGTGTAGTCCTCCGGAGACGTCTCGTCGACGCCGTCGGGCGCGTTGAAGGCGCGGAGGGCGAAGGTGAGGACGACGCTGACCACGGCGTTCAGGACGAAGGCCGTCAGACCGATGTAGCCGATCTCCCCGATGCCCGGGATCTCCTTCGAACTGCCGCCGAAGTGCTTCTGGGTGGGAGAGGCGACCCCGTACGCGGCGAGCGTGCCGTACAGCATGCCCACCGCCCAGCCCCCGAGCAGCGCCCAGCGGTGGAACCAGCGGGTGAACAGGCCACCGACCAGCGCCGGGAAGGTCTGGAGGATCCAGATGCCGCCCAGGAGCTGGAAGTTGATCGCGACGGTCTTGTCCATCGTCAGGACGAAGACCAGCGCGCCCACCTTCACCAGCAGTGACACCAGCTTGGAGACCCTGGTCTCCTGTTGCGGGGTCGCGTCCGGCTTGATGAAGTCCTTGTAGATGTTGCGGGTGAAGAGGTTCGCGGCCGCGATGGACATGATGGCCGCCGGCACGAGCGCTCCGATGCCGATCGCCGCGAAGGCCACCCCCGCGAACCAGTCCGGGAACATGTTCTCGAAGAGCTGGGGGATGGCGAGCTGGCCGTTGGTGACCTTGACCCCGGCCGCGATCGCCATGAACCCGAGCAGGGCGAGCAGCCCCAGCATCAGGGAGTAGAGAGGAAGGATCGTGGTGTTGCGGCGGATCACCTCACGGCTGCGGCTGGAGAGCGTCGCCGTGATCGAGTGCGGGTACATGAACAGCGCGAGGGCCGACCCGAGCGCGAGCGTGGCGTACGTCCACTGGCCCGCTTCGGCGGGCACGAGCCCGCCCGCCCCCGCCGCCGTGTACTTGTCGCTCGCCGCCTTGAAGATCTCGTCGAACCCGCCCAGCTTGATCGGGATGTAGATGATGGCCACCGCGATCACGATGTAGATCAAGGTGTCCTTCACGAACGCGATCAGGGCGGGCGCCCGCAGCCCCGAGGAGTAGGTGTACGCGGCCAGCACGCCGAACGCGATGAGGAGCGGAAGGTCCTTCACGAACCAGTTGGTGTTCTCGCCGCCGCCCACGCCCATCACGTCCAGGACGGCCTGGATGCCGACCAGCTGGAGCGCGATGTACGGCATGGTGGCGAGGATGCCGGTCACGGCCACGGCGAGGGACAGGCCCTTCGAACCGAAGCGCCCGCGCACGAAGTCGGAGGTCGTCACGTACCCGTGCTTGTGGGAGACCGACCACAGGCGGGGGAGGAACGTGAAGATCAGCGGGTAGACGAGGATCGTGTACGGAACGGCGAAGAAGCCGGCCGCGCCCGCCGCGTAGATCGCCGCCGGTACGGCCACGAAGGTGTACGCCGTGTAGAGGTCGCCGCCGAGCAGGAACCAGGTGACCCAGGTACCGAACGACCGTCCGCCCAGGCCCCATTCGTCGAGGCTGTGCTCGTCGTCCGCCCTGCGCCAGCGCGCGGCCAGGAAGCCCATGACCGTGACGGCCAGGAAGAAGAAGATGAAGACGCCGAGCGCGACGCCGTTCACGCCGTCCTTCACTTCGCCGCACCCCCGCCCTGGGACGCGCGGGCGCGCTGGTCACGCTGCCACAGCTGGTACGCGGTCACGGTGAGCGCCGTGGAGACGAGCACCCACAGCATCTGGTACCAGTAGAAGAACGGGATGCCGATGAACGCCGGGTCGGTCTTGGCGTAGGAGCCGACCCACAGCATCGCCACGAACGGGGCTATCAGGCACAGGGCGATGACCACCCGGATCGGTGTCACCACCGGCGGTTCGACCTTCGGCGCGTCTGACACGTCTGACACGTCTGACATACGGCGGCTCCGTCCCCTCGCTGTTCACCTGTGCAATGCGCAGGCAATCTAGGCGACGGTGTCAGCCCAGCGGAACCCCTTGCCCGCATATCGGTCCGCACAGGGCTGATCGGCGCGACGAGGGTCCGGATGACGGTGGTTCGAACCGCCGTGTGCGGGGGCGGGCACCACTTTCCCGGCAGAGCCGGGCAATCGGTCCGTGGTCGCGCAAATCATTCATGATCACCGCATTCCGAATCCGGTGGAGCCGACGGGCTTCCCGAATTGCGCACGATATTTGCGGAAGTCCGGATTCCCGATTTCTCTTGCCCCGCCGTGGTCCGATGCATGTTGGCTCGAGTTGTGGGTCCGTGGGCTTTCTGTGAAATTCGCTTGCCCCGGAGTGAAGGGTGGTGTGGGCGTACCCGGTGTCGCCGTTTCGTCGACCTCACCCGCCTGGGCGTCGACGGCTCGTGAGTACGCATACACCGAGGCGGCCACTTGGGGTCCCGAGCGGGGCGACGGCGAAGCCTGCTTCGGGCCGGACGGCGAGATGTCCGGCCTGAGGGACAACCGCAAGGACGGCAGGGGCGTGGTGGAGGAGCGGTCCGTCAGCAGCGGGGACTGTGGCGGGGGTCAGGCGCTCTGGTTGAATTCCACGTCTGTCTCGAAGACGGTGGCACCCTCTACGCGGACACCTGCGGCGCCACGCGTACGTCACCGCCCGGTCAGATCGCGAGAGGGCGGCTCGGCGGGCTGGTGAGCTGTCGATTCGCGCACGCGACGGATGCGCCAGTAAAGCCGGCTCCGGCATTACCGGCGCATCTGCTTGACTTCTGCCGACGAGTCTCGCGGCGAATTTCCCCGAGTCGGCCGGACGTCATGCGCGAGAAAAATACGAACTCGCCTTGACCTCAGGGATTCGGGCGGCTCAGCCTCGCCACGAACTTGTAGCGGTCTCCGCGGTAGACGGACCGTACCCATTCCACCGGCTTCCCCTCCCGGTCCAGTGAATGCCGGGAAAGCATCAGCATCGGCAGGCCCACGTCCGTGCCGAGCAGGCCCGCCTCGCGCGGGGTGGCCAGCGACGTCTCGATGGTCTCCTCGGCCTCCGCCAGGTGGACGTCGTACACCTCCGCGAGCGCCGTGTACAGCGAGGTGTACTTGACCAGCGACCGGCGCAGTGCGGGGAAGCGCTTGGCGGACAGGTGCGTCGTCTCGATCGCCATCGGCTCGCCGCTCGCCAGCCGCAGTCGCTCGATGCGCAGCACCCGGCCGCCGGCCGAGATCTCGAGCAGCCCGGCGAGGGTGTCGTCGGCGGTGATGTAGCCGATGTCCAGCAGCTGCGAGGTCGGTTCGAGGCCCTGGGCGCGCATGTCCTCGGTGTACGAGGTGAGTTGGAGCGCCTGGGAGACCTTGGGCTTGGCGACGAAGGTGCCCTTGCCCTGGATGCGTTCGAGGCGGCCCTCGACGACCAGTTCCTGGAGGGCCTGGCGCACGGTGGTGCGCGAGGTGTCGAACTCGGCGGCGAGGGTGCGCTCGGGCGGTACCGGCGTGCCGGGCGGCAGTGTCTCCGTCATATCGAGCAGGTGCTTCTTGAGGCGGTAGTACTTGGGCACGCGCGCGGTACGGATGGGGGCCCCACCCTCGTTCTCCGCACTGCTGACGTCGGTGCTCATGCTCTGCCTTCCCGGCTCCGGGTGCCGAAGCGACCGACATCCCGCCGGTCACGGCTCACATCGTGGCACGGCTTCGTGTGTGAGTGTCCCCCCGCACGCTCCGTGATCCCCTCTATATACCGTCGGCGTACCCGTTGGTCTAGTCCATATCGCCGACTCGGGGTGGCCGGGAGGCGCACGAGGCCGGTGAACGGCCTCGCCGTTTATGTCACTTACCTACTTAAAGGTCCTTGCATATGTAGGTCCCATAACGGACGACCAGTCGGGCTTACACACCCTTGACACCCCTCTAGGTCTAGGCCAAGCTCCCCGTACTGGTCTACACCATTGGTCCAGTCCCAGTCCCACGGGCAGTACTCGGCAGCGCTTCGGCAAGTGTCACCGCGGTGGGCAGGGGGGTTTATGGCATCCCTGAGGAGGGTGGCGTGAAGCGGAAGCTGGCAGCCGCGATCGGTATCGCGGGCATGATGGTCTCCATCGCGGCGTGCGGGAGCAGCGACAACAAGTCCGGGGGGTCGGACAAGGGCGCGGACGCGAAGGCACTGACCGTCTGGCTCACGGTGGACGCGCAGAACAACTGGCCCGAGCTGGTGAAGGCCGCCGACGCGGCGGTGCAGAAGGCGCACCCGGGCGTCAAGATCAACCACGAGTACTACGGCTGGCCGGACAAGAACACCAAGCTCGACGCGGTCCTCGCCACCGACAAGGCCCCCGACGTGGTCGAGATGGGCAACACCGAGATGCTCGGCTACATGGTCAAGGGCGCCTTCGCTCCCATCGACGCGTCGAAGCTCGACAACTCGGCCGCGTGGCTGGACGGCCTGAAGGCCTCCGTCACCTACGACGGCAAGACCTACGGCGTGCCGTACTACGCCGGTGGCCGCGTCGGCAACTGGCGCAAGGACGTGGCGGCTTCGGTCGGCGTCAAGACGCCACCGAAGACGTACACCGAGCTCATCTCCGACCTGGACAAGATCCAGAAGAAGGAGGGGAGCAAGTTCAGCGCCTGGTACCAGCCGACGCGTGACTGGTACGCCGCGATGTCCTTCGTCTACGACGCCGGCGGCTCCATCGCCAAGGAGGACGGCGGCCAGTGGAAGGCCAACCTGTCGTCCCCGGAGTCCATCAAGGGACTCAACGACTGGAAGACCATCGTCGACAAGTACATGCACGGCGACAAGACCAAGGACGAGTCCGACCGCTACATCGTCTACGGCCAGGGCAAGTCCGCCATGATCTTCGGCGCCGCGTGGGAGGGTGCGACCTCCGAGGACCCGAAGAACGACAAGACCGGCAAGCTCAAGGGCAACCTCGAGAACTTCGTGATGCCCGGCCCGTCCGGCAAGAACCTCCCCGTCTTCCTCGGCGGTTCCGACCTCGCCGTCCCGGTGAAGTCCAAGGCGCAGGCGCTCGCCGCCGAGTGGATCAACGCCTTCACGGGTTCCGCCGGTCAGAAGGGTCTGATGGCCAAGGGCAACCTGCCGAACAACAAGACCGACCTCGCCACCCTCAAGAACGACCCGGCGACCGTGGTTCCGGCCACCGCGGCCGAGTCCAACTGGTTCGTGCCGATGGCTCCCGGCTGGGGCCAGGTCGAGAAGGCCCAGGTCCTGCAGACCATGCTGCAGAACATCGGCACCGGCAAGAAGTCGGTCGAGGCCGCCGCGAAGGACGCGGACGCCGCGATCGACAAGGTCATCAACACCAAGTGAAGTGAGCGCGGGGGGGGGTGGGACCCCGGGGCACGTCCTGGGCTTCGCCCGGGGTGCGTCCAGGGTGTGCCTCCAGGGCACGTCCGAGTACGTCCGGGGCGATCCCGGGATGTTCTCGGGCGTGCCTGCCGAGGCCCTTCGGGCCAGGTTCCTGTCGCTTCCCGCACGACCACGCGGGCCGCGGCGACGTACGACTGCGCGGGGCCCCGGCCACGACCGTGCGAGGCCGGGCCGCCGCGTACGAGCCGGGCGGCCCCGGCCGGAACCGACCGCACGGATTCGGACCGTGCACGACCCGCGCCGGACTCCAACCGAGCAGAACCGGGCGGTGCCGCTCGCGCAGGACCGACAGGGCCCGCCCGGCGAGCGACCCGTGCAGGACGCCGGGGCCCGCCACCGTGCATGACCTGCGTGGTGCCGGCCCGTGCGCGAACCGGCGCGGGGCTCGGACTGTGTACGACCGCGAGGGTCCGCCCTCGCGCAGACCGTGCGGAGGCGGGCCGCGTACGACCGTGCGAGGCCCCGGCCGCGTACGACCGTGCGAGGCGCCGGCCGCGTACGGCCCGGGCGTGTTGCGCCTGTGTTCGACCGTGCGGGGCCTGCCCCGCGTACGACCCCGTGCGGGGCTTCGACCACGTACGACCTGAGGGACCGCTGAGGAGCGCGCGATGAGTGCCGCAGACACGACCACCCCCGCCAAGGTGCCGCCGCCGCGGCAGGCACCGCCACCGGCCGTTCCCAAGGCGCCACGCAGAAGGCGGACCTCGGGCGGGGCGGCGGTCCCCTGGGCCCTGCTCGCACCCTGTCTGCTGATTCTCGCGCTGGTCATGGGCTATCCCCTGGTCCGCCTGGTCACCCTCTCCTTCCAGAAGTTCGGGCAGTCCCAGCTCTGGGGCTTCCAGCCGGCCGAGTCGGTCGGCTTCGACAACTTCAGCAAGGTGCTGGGCGACAGCGAGTTCTGGACGGTCGTCATCCGCACGATCGTCTTCGCCGTCGGGTCCGTCGTCTTCACGATGGTCCTCGGCATGCTGATCGCGCTGCTCCTCCAGCGCGTCTCGGGCTGGGTGAAGACGCTGATCAACATCGCGCTCGTGGCCACCTGGGGCATGCCCATCATCGTGGCCACCACCGTCTTCAAGTGGCTCTTCGACTCCGACTACGGCGTCTTCAACGCGCTGCTGAGCAAGCTGCCGGGCGTCGACATGATCGGCCACAACTGGTTCGCCAGCGGCCCCCAGGGCCTGGCCGTGATCATGCTCCTGGTGGTGTGGGGCGCGGTGCCGTTCGTCGTCATCACGCTCAGCGCGGGGCTGACCCAGGTGCCGAGCGAACTGGAGGAGGCGGCCCGGCTGGACGGCGCCGGCGCGTGGGGCGTCTTCCGTTACGTCACGCTCCCGGTCCTCAAGCCCATCGTCGTGATGCTCACGACGCTCTCCGTCATCTGGGACATGGGCGTCTTCCCGCAGGTCTTCGTGATGCGGGGCGGCCACCCGGAGGCGGAGTTCCAACTCCTCACCACCTACTCGTACGACCGCGCCTTCGTCGTCAACGACTACGGGCAGGGGTCGGCGATCGCCCTGCTGACCGTGCTGCTGCTGCTGGGCGTGGTCGCCGTGTACATGCGTCAGATGCTGAAGATCGGAGAGGTCGAATGAGCACCCTCGCCACGACGGGCCGGCGCCGGGGGAAGTCCAAGCTCGGCTGGAACCTCCTCGGCCTCCTCGTCTTCGTCACCGCGGGTTTCCCCGTCTACTGGATGCTGAACACGGCGTTCAAGCCGGCGAAGGACGCCATCGACCCGGACCCGAGCCTGTTCCCCACGGCGCTCACGCTCGACAACTTCCGTCGGGCCCTCGACATCGCGGACTTCTGGGGCCCCGTCGGCCGCAGCCTGATCGTCTCCCTGTCGGTCGTCGTGATCGCCGTCGTGGTGGGGATGCTGGCCGCGCTGGCCATCTCGCGCTTCGCCTTCCGCGGCCGCAAGATCGTGATCGTCGGCATCCTCGCGGTCCAGATGGTCCCGCTGGTCTCCATGATCATCCCGGTCTTCCTGCTGCTCAACGACCTTGACCAGTACGACAAGCTCTCCGGCCTGATCATCACGTACCTGACCTTCGTCCTCCCCTTCACGATGTGGACGCTGCGCGGCTTCATCGTCAACATCCCGAAGGAGCTGGAGGAGGCGGCCATGGTCGACGGCTGCTCGCGCACCGGAGCCTTCATACGGGTGGTCTTCCCGCTGCTCGCGCCCGGCATGGTCGCCACGTCCGTGTACGCGTTCATCCAGGCCTGGAACGAGTACATCTACGCCCTGATGCTCATGAGCCAGGAGCACCAGACCGCCACCGTCTGGCTCGGCAACTTCACCACCAAGCACGGCACCGAGTACGCCCCGATGATGGCCGGCGCCACGATGATGGCCGTGCCGATCGTCGTACTCTTCCTCATCGTCCAGCGCAAGATGGCCGCGGGGCTGACCGCGGGCGCCGTGAAGGGATAACGCCACCCGATGACGACACTCGCCAGTGGTACGACCGCGTCCTCTTCCGACAAGAACGGCCTGGCGCGCGACGCGCTCACCGTCCTCCAGCCCGGCTTCACCGGAACCACCGCCCCCGACTGGCTGCTGCGCCGCCTCGGCGAAGGGCTCGCCGCCGTCGGCCTGTTCGGCCGGAACATCGCCTCGCCCGGACAACTGGCGGCCCTGACGGCCCAGTTGCGCGCGGAGCGCGACGACGTCCTGGTCGCCATCGACGAGGAGGGCGGCGACGTCACCCGCCTGGAGGTCCGCGCCGGCTCCTCCTACCCCGGCAACCACGCGCTGGGCGCGGTCGACGACGTGGAGCTGACGCGGGAGGTGGCCTCGGCACTCGGCCACCGCCTCGCCGCCTGCGGGGTGAACCTGAACTGGGCCCCCTCCGCCGACGTGAACTCCAACCCCGACAACCCGGTCATCGGCGTACGGTCCTTCGGCGCCGACACCGACCTGGTGGCCCGGCACACGGCCGCCTACGTCACCGGGCTCCAGTCCGCGGGCGTCGCGGCCTGCACCAAGCACTTCCCCGGCCACGGCGACACGGCGGTGGACTCGCACCACGCGCTGCCGCGCATCGACGCCGAGCTGTCGGTCATCGAGGCCCGCGAACTCGCCCCGTTCCGGGCCGCGATCGCCGCGGGCACGCGCGCCGTGATGAGCGCGCACATCCTGGTCCCGGCGCTGGACCCGGACCGCCCGGCCACCCTCTCCCGCCGCGTCCTCACCGGCCTGCTGCGCGAGGAACTCGGCTACGACGGCCTCATCGTCACCGACGGCATGGAGATGCAGGCGATCGCCGGGACGTACGGCATCGAGCGGGGCAGCGTCCTCGCCATCGCGGCCGGCGCGGACGCGATCTGCGTGGGCGGCGGGCTCGCGGACGACGAGACGGTACGGCGTCTGCGCGACGCCCTCGTCACGGCGGTGCGCACCGGTGAACTCTCCGAGGAGCGCCTCGTGGACGCGGCGGAGCGGGTACGGGCGCTGGCCCGTTGGACGGCGGCGGCCTCCGCGGCCCCGCAGGCCGCCGAACGGGAGCCGGCCGACGTGGGGCTCGTCGCCGCCCGACGCGCGCTGACGGTGACACGCGCGCCGTCGTACGAGCCGGTGGGCGCAGCGCCGTTCGTCGCCGCTTTCACCCCGGTGGCGAACATCGCCGTCGGTGACGAGACCCCCTGGGGCGTGGCCGCGGAACTGGCCCGGCTGCTGCCCGGCACGGAGACGGGCAGCTTCGCGGGGGAGGGGGCGGCAACGGCGGCCCTGGCCGCCGCGGGCAGCCGCCGCGTGGTCGCCGTCGTCCGCGACGAACACCGGCACCCCTGGATGGCGACCGCCCTGGACACACTGTTGCGGGAACGCCCCGACACGATCGTGGTCGAGATGGGCATCCCCCAGGCCCCGCCCCGGGGCGCCCTCCATATCGCCACGCACGGCGCGGCGAGGGTGTGCGGGCGGGCGGCGGCGGAGGTCATCGCGGGCGAGTGACGGCCTGCGAGACGCAAGACAAGGAAGGTGCCGGACCCCAGGGGCCGGCACCTTCCTTGTTTCCTTCTTCCCCTTCGCGCTTCTCTTCGCGCCCTCGGGGTCGGTCAGATCCCCTGCCAGTCCGGCTTGTTCGCGAACGTGTGCCGGAAGTAGTCCGCCAGATTCAGCTCGGAGGCGGCGGCCTCGTCCACGACGACCGTGGCGTGCGGGTGCAGCTGGAGCGCCGAGGCGGGGCACACCGCGGCCACCGGCCCCTCCACGGTCGCCGCGACCGCGTCCGCCTTGCCCTCACCCGTGGCCAGCAGGACGAGATGCCGCGCCTCCAGGATCGTGCCGATGCCCTGGGTGATGACGTGATGCGGCACCTGCTCGATGTCGCCCCCGAAGAACCGCGCGTTGTCGACCCGGGTCTGCTCGGTCAGCGTCTTGATCCGGGTCCGGGAGGCGAGCGAGGAACAGGGCTCGTTGAACCCGATGTGTCCGTCGGTGCCGATCCCGAGCAGCTGGAGGTCGACGCCACCGGCCGCGGCCAGCGTCTTGTCGTACGCCTCGCACGCGACCTGGACGTCGTCGGCGGTGCCGTCCGGGCCCATGAACGCGTCCATGCCCAACCCCAGCGGTTCGAGCACCTCGCGCCGCAGCACCGACCGGTACGACTCGGGGTGCTCGGCCGGCAGCCCCACGTACTCGTCGAGCTGGGCGACCCGCGCCCGCGAGGCGTCCACGGCACCGGAGCCCACCTTCGCCGCCAGTGCCTGGTAGATGGGCAGCGGTGTCGAGCCGGTGGCCACGCCGAGCAGAGCGTCGGGCTTGCGCCGGAGCAGCTCCGCCATGGCCTCGGCGATCAGCTCGCCGCCCGCCTTGGCATCGGGAACGATGACAACTTCCACGCTGGGCCTGCCGATCTGGAGAGGGGCTCGCCGGGAACCGTGAGGGAACACATGTGGTGTAGACCAATCTAGCAAAGGTGTCCCACCCACGGCCCGTCGCCGGGTCCTGGAGGCATCGGCTCCTGGAGGCATCGGCTCCTGGACGCATCGACGCATCGACGCATCGGCTCCTCGACGCATCGGCGATGGCGGTGTCCGCGATTCTCCGCCGGGGTACGGCGGCCAGGCCCACGGCGACGACAGGGCACCGCCCCCGCAGACGGCGCCTTCCCCCGTCCCTGTCGTCGCCCTCGCCCCTCCCCCGAGCAGACCCAGTCAAATCGCCCGAGCCGGAACGGGCATCCGTAGATTCACGGACACCGACCACGCAATGCGCCGCGAGCATCCCGCCGCGGCCGGTTTGTCGGTGCCGTGCGACAGGAATCTTCAAGGGGTGTCACCAAGGGCAGGGGAGGGACACACGGCGGGATGGGGGAGGGATGGACACGGGCATGGCGACGGACCGGGCGGCCGACGGGGACCGTACGCCCCTCGTCGGCAGGGCGGCGGAGCTGGAGCGACTCGAGGGATTACTCGACGGGTCGACTCGCGCGGACCACGGACCCGCGGTGGTCGACCTCACCGGTGACGCGGGCATCGGCAAGAGCCGACTGGTCCACGAGCTGTGCGTACGGGCCGAGCGGCGTGGGTCGACCGTACTGCGCGGCCGGGCCACGGAGTACGAACGCCACATCCCCTTCCAGCCGTTCACCGACGCCTTCACCGACCTCGACCCCGTCGCGCTGGCCACCTTCCCGGCCGCCGCCGAGGTCGCCCCGGTCCTGGGCGCCACCCCGCGCCTGGCCGACCGCTTCAGCCTCCACCGCGCCACCGCCGCCCTGCTGGCCCACGTCGGAGCCTCGCCGACGGTGCTCGTCCTCGACGACATGCACTGGGCGGACGCCGCCTCCCTGGAACTGCTCGACCACCTCGTACGCCATCCCGTGCGCGCCCCGGTCCTCCTGGTCGTCGCACGCCGCGCCCGCCAGACCCCCGCCCCGCTCGCCGCGGCCCTCGCCAGGGGCGCGGACACCGGCGCGGTGCGGCGCATCGAGCTGGGCCCGCTCCGCGAACGCGAGTCCGTCGAAGGGCTCGCCCCCGATCTGCCGCGCACCGAGGCCGCCGAACTCTTCGCGGCCAGCGAGGGCAACCCCCTCTACCTCCTCACCCTCCTGCACGCGCACCGCGAGGGAGCCCCGCTGAGCCGCCTCTCCACGACCGGCCTGGGAGCGCTCCTCCTCGACGAACTGACCCCTCTGACGCCCGCGCAGCTGCGCGTGACCGAGGTCGTCGCGGCACTCGGCGCCCACGCCACGGCCTCGATGCTCGGTCCCGTGACCGGCCGCGAGGACGCCGAGCTCGCCGACGACCTGGCGGCGCTGGTCCGGCGGGATCTGCTGCGCACGGGCCCGGACGGGCGGCTGGCCCTGCGGCACCCGGTCCTGCGCAGCCTCGTCCACGAGAGCATCGCCCCCTGGCTGCGCACCCGGATCCACGGCCTGGCCGCCGCCGAACTGACCCGCGTGGGCGCCCCGGTGGCCGAGCGGGCCCACCACGCCGAGCGCTCGCTGTCCGGCTGGGACCCGTCGACCGCCGCCGTCCTGATCGAGGCCGCCGAACAGGCCGTCCACACCGCCCCCGCCAGCTGCGCACACTGGCTGGACGTGGTGCTGCGCCATCTCCCGCACACACTCGAACACGCTCCCCGGCGCCAGACCCTGACCCTGACCCGGGCCCGCGCCCTGGGCGCCTGCGGCCAACTCCGCGAGAGCCGCGACCTGCTGCACACCCTGATCGCCCTGCCCGACCGAACCGGCGCCGCCCGCCACGGCTCCGACACGGCCGACGGCTTCGACACGGCCGACGGCTCCGGCGTGCGGACGGCCGCGGTCGTGCTGTGCGCCGTCATGGAGCGCCATCTCGGCCGGTACTCGGAGGCGGTCGCGCTCCTGCGCCGCGAACTGCACCGCAGTCCGGGCCCCTCACCGGCCGACGCCGTGGCGCTGGGCCTGGAACTCGGCTCCTCCGCACCGCACGACACCTCCTACCCGACCGTACGGGCCGATGTCGCCCGGACCCTGTCCACGGCCCGTGACCTCGGGGACGAGGCCGGCGAGGCGTGCGCGCTGGCCGTCGCCGCGCTCGGCGAGGCGTACGAGGGGGACATGGCCGCGGCCGGCGGCTACGCCCACCAGGCCGGGGCTCTCGTGGACTCGCTCCCCGACGACGACCTCACCGGCCTGTGCGAGCCGCTCGCCCGGCTCGGCTGGGCCGAGGCGTTCCTCGAACGCTTCGCCGACGCCGAACGGCACGCCGACCGGGGCCTGGCGATCGCCCGGCGCAGCGGACAGCTCTACCTCCTTCCGCACCTGCTGCTGTGCAAGGCACACATCCGGATCCAGGTCTGCCGACTGCCCTCGGCCGTAGAGCTGTCGGAGGAGGCCGAGGACATCGCCCGCGGCATCGGCAGCGAGGAACTGCTGGCCTTCGTCCTCGGCACCAAGGCCCACGCGCTGATCGCCGCCTGCCCACCAGGCGATCCCAGGCCGCTCGCCATGGCCGAGGCGGCGGTGGCCGCGGCCGGCCTCGGCGGCAACTGGTGGGCCTCGATCGCCTGGTGCATGCTCGGCTACGCGGCCCTGGTCGGCGGCGACCCGGACCGGGCCCGGGACGCGCTGCTCCACGCGGGCGGCCCCGGCCTGCACGGTCTTCAACCCTCCATGCGCCCTCTGTTCCTGGAGATCCTCGTGACCGCGGCCGTCGCCACGGGCGACCACGACGCGGCCGACGCCTGGGCCGAACGGGCCCGCAAGGAGGCCGAACAACTCGACCTGCCCATCCAGCGCGCCTCCGCCCTGCGCAGCGCCGCCCACATCCCGCTGGGCCAGGGCGACCCGAACGCGGCGGCCGAACTCTTCGCCGGGGCCGCCGCCGAGAGCGCCCGCAGCGGGGCCACGTTCTGGGAGGCGTACTCCCTGCTCCTCGGCGCCCCTGTGCTGGCGACCGCCCCGACCGACCCACGCCGGGGTGCGGCAGCCTGGCACCGGGGACAGCGACTGGCCGCCGCCGGGGGCGCCCAGATGCTGACCGGCCTGGCCGAACTGATCCAGCCCGAGGTGACCCGGGCCGCCGAGGCGCCCGGACGCGGCCTCGCAACCCTCACGGCCCGTGAACGGGAGGTCGCCGAACTGGTCGCCCAGGGCCTCACCAGCCCCGCGATCGCGGAACGGCTCTCCCTGAGCCACCGCACGGTCGAGACCCACCTGTCCCGCGTCTACCGCAAAACCGGCGTCTCCTCCCGAGCGGCCCTCGCCACCCTCCTCACCCGCCGCCCGGACGCCCGCTTCCCACCTCCGTGAGTAGCGGCACACCCGATAAAGCCCTGCCCACGGGCGATGAGATGCTGATACCGATCCCCCGCGATCCGCACCGCACGCACCACCCCGTACCACCGTGCACCACCCCGCACCGGCCCACGGTCGACGCGTACGACCGGAACGTCCCCAGGAGGCACCATGCCCGCCCCTACCCCGGACCCCCGGACCGACGACGACCGCCCGGGTCGGATCATGGCCCGGGAGATGGCCGAGCAGCCCGACGTGCTGCGCCGGATCCTGGAGGCCGGCGCGCCGCGGATCCAGGAAGCGGCCCGGCAGATCGCCGCCCGCGAACCCCGCTTCGTGCTGCTCACCGCCCGTGGCACCTCCGACAACGCCGCCCTGTACGCGAAGTACCTGCTGGAGATCCAGCTGGGCCTGCCGTGCGGGCTCACCTCGATGTCGACGACCACGGCGTACGGCGCGCGGCCCGATCTCACCGACGTCCTGGTCATCACCGTCAGCCAGTCCGGCGGCTCCCCGGACCTGGTCGCCTCGACCCGGGCCGCCCGTGAGGCCGGCGCCATCACGCTCGCGGTGACCAACAACCCGGACTCACCGCTGGCGGCCGTCTCCGAGTACCACCTCGACATCATGGCCGGACCCGAGAAGGCCCTGCCCGCCACCAAGACCTACACGGCCTCCCTGCTCACCCTCTATCTCTTCGTCGAAGGCCTGCGCGGCGGCGACGGCGCCGCGGCCAAGGTGCTGCCCGATCTCGCCGCCCACCTCCTCACCCGCCAGGACGAGATCCGCACGCTCGCCTCCCGCTATCGCTTCGCCGAGCGCATGGTGATCACCTCGCGCGGCTACGGCTACCCCACGGCCAAGGAAGCCGCCCTGAAGCTGATGGAGACCAGCTACATCCCCGCCCTCTCGTACTCCGGCGCCGATCTGCTGCACGGCCCCCTCGCCATGGTCGACAACATCTCCCCGGTCATCGCGGTCGTCACCGACGGCAAGGGCGGCGAGGCACTCCAGCCCGTGCTCGACCGGCTGCGCGGGCGCGGCGCCGACCTGGTCGTCATCGGCCCCCGGGCCCGGGTGGAACAGGCCTCGGCCGGATTCGTCCTGCCCACCGAGGGCGTGGCCGAGGAACTCCAGCCGATCCTTGAGATCCTTCCGCTCCAGCTCCTGGCCTACGAGGTCACCATCGCCCGCGGCCAGGACCCGGACGCGCCGCGCGCCCTGGCGAAGGTGACGGAGACCCGCTGACCGAGGCCATCCGGCCCCATCCATGAGCCGATCCGGCCCCCACCGGGGGCCGAACCGGGCTAGTCTGCGTGGTGGATGCTGTTGGAAGTTCGATAAAGAGACAACAACAAACATCCGCCGACGCATGGACGCGACACGTGGTCTAGTCCACAATGTGAAGGTAAAGCCTTCGATCGACGAAGCCTCGCTTACGGCGAGGCGTTGATCCGCACAAGCATCCGCCTTCCCCGCACAGGAAGGCGGACCGAGGAACCGGCGCTCTCTGCCCTGACTGCTCCGGGTCCTCTCCTTCGGCCGACCGGGACCGCACACCCCGCGGCCGTTGCTGCTCCGGGCTGCGGTGCCGGGAGGGTTGAGGGTCCCTCCCAGGCGCCGCGGCCCGCGGGTGTTTTCGGAGCCGGGCCAAACCCCCAGGTACGCTCGCACATGTGCCCTCCATGAACGACCTCGTCCGCCAGCACACCGCTCTCGGTGACTCCGATCTCGAGTGGTTGCATCTGCTGGTCTCGGAGTGGCAGTTGCTCTCCGACCTCTCCTTCGCCGACCTCGTGCTGTGGGTTCCCACCCGCGACGGCACCCGCTATGTCTCCGTGGCGCAGATGCGGCCCAACACCGGCCCGACCTCGTACCAGGACGACATGGTCGGCCACCTCGTCCCACGGGGCCGCCGCCCCTTGCTGGACGCCGCGCTGGACGAGGGCCGGATCGTGCGCGAGGGCGACCCCGAGTGGCGGGAGGAGGTGCCGGTACGGGTCGAGTCCATTCCGGTACGGCGGGAGGGGCGCGTCCTCGGTGTCATCGCGCGCAACACCAATCTCCTCACCGTGCGCACCCCGAGCCGGCTGGAGCTGACCTACCTCCAGAGCGCGTCCGACCTCGCCCAGATGATCGCCGCCGGCTCCTTCCCGTTCTCCGGTCAGCAGGTCGACATGGACGCCTCCCCGCGGGTCGGCGACGGACTGATCCGCCTCGACGCCGACGGCATCGTCCAGTACGCGTCCCCGAACGCGCTGTCGGCGTACCACCGCCTCGGCCTCGCCTCCGACCTGGTGGGCCACCACCTCGGTGTGACCACCGCCGAACTCGCCCCGTCCCGCGGTCCGGTGGACGAGGCGCTGTCCAAGGTCGCCAGCGGCTGGGCACCCCGCGAGTTCGAGATCGAGAGCGGCGACGGGGTGATCCAGCTGCGCGCGATCCCGCTCAAGCCGAAGGGCACCCGGGTCGGTTCTCTCGTCCTGCTGCGTGACGTCACTGAACTGCGGCGCCGCGAGCGCGAGTTGATCACCAAGGACGCGACCATCCGGGAGATCCACCACCGGGTCAAGAACAACCTTCAGACGGTGGCGGCGCTGCTGCGGCTGCAGGCCCGGCGTATCGAGTCGGAGCGCGGCCGTGAGGCCCTGGAGGAGGCCGTACGCCGGGTCGGCTCGATCGCCATCGTGCATGAGACGCTGTCTCAGAACCTGGACGAGCGGGTGGAGTTCGACGAGATCGCCGACCGGGTGCTCGCCATGGTCGCCGAGATCTCGCCCGGCAAGGTCACCGGCCGCCGCACCGGCCGCTTCGGAATACTCGACGCCGAGGTCGCCACCCCGCTCTCCATGGTCCTCACCGAGATCCTTCAGAACGCGCTGGAGCACGGCTTCCGCGAAGGCGACCGGGGCACGGTCGAGGTCTCGGCGGTCCGCGGCGGCACCAGCAAGGAGACCCGCCTGCTGGTCACCGTCCAGGACGACGGGGTCGGCCTCCCGGAGGGCTTCGACCCGCACCGCTCGGGCAACCTCGGTCTGCAAATCGTACGGACGCTGGTGGAGGGCGAGTTGGGGGGCAGCTTCGACATGGTGGCGGCCCCGGAGCGCGGCACGCAGGTCATCCTGGACATTCCGGTGCGGGCGCACAAGTAGGAGTACACGCAGGAGTGCGAGCAGAAGTACGAGTAGAGGTACAAGCAGAAGTGTCTGACGCACCCGCAGGTCGTGCATGACAGTGGCCCCGGACCAGAAGGTCCGGGGCCACTGCTTACGTTGCTATGCGCATCGGGGGTACTGCGCGCTGCGGCTCGGGGGCGGGAGATGCGTACTCGCTGTACGCGCCGCCGGGCTCAGGCTCGTTACGGGGTGGGGTGTCAGGCGGTGGCCTGACGAGCCCGGTTGCGGGCGGCGCGGCGCTTCATCGCACGACGCTCGTCCTCGCTGAGGCCACCCCAGACGCCGGAGTCCTGGCCGGACTCGAGCGCCCACTGCAGGCACTGCTCCATGACGGGGCAGCGGCGGCAGACGGCCTTGGCTTCCTCGATCTGCAGCAGCGCAGGACCGGTGTTGCCGATGGGGAAGAAGAGCTCGGGGTCTTCCTCGCGGCAAACGGCGTTGTGACGCCAGTCCATGGCTGCTACCTCTCCTTGGTATTACATGCACGTTGCTTGTGAATGTGAACGCTTTCACGAATCCCTCAACAAGTGAAGGGCCGACTGTCAGGATTCCCTGACGTGGTCCTGTGGTTTGAGGAGGGGTTCTGGCTCTCTGTGGGGCCGATGTTGCGGGCCGTCCCGATCGCCACGTAGAGACTCGCAAACCTCAGCGGCGGATACAACCCCTTCTGGAAAGTTTTTTTTGATTCCTCGGTGTCGACTAGGTCACAGCCGTACTTCCATGGGGTGGACCCTGGTCTAAACGTTCGAGTGAAAGGACTTTGGGCCCTTCCGCTCACACAATCACACGCAGTGCACGGCGTACGCCTGTGAACGTCACGCTGGTCCGCAGTCCCAGGTGGTCACCGTCCATCTGGAGGGGGAGCGGCGCCTTCGAATGCAAGGTGAAGTCGGTCAGGTCGTGCAGAGACAGGGCGTGCTTGCCATGGGGGCCGCGCTCGGGGGACGAAGTGAGCAACTGGGTGGCATACCGGGCAACCGCGCCTGTCGACATGCGGTTGAGAGTGAGTACGTCGAGGCCGGTATCGAACGAAGCCTTAGGTGACGCGTACACCGGACGATTGCCGAGAAACGTCCAGGGCGAGGTGTTACAGATTATGGACATCACAAGATCGGTGACCGGGTCCTGGCCGGGCCGCTCCAGTGTGATCGTTCCGTGCCTGCGGTGAGGTTCGTCCAGAAACTGACGTGCCACTTGGCGCAAATAGAGGGCGTGGGTGGAGCGCTTGCCGCGCTCGCGCTGCTGTTCGACCCGGCCGATCACCCCCGCGTCGAAGCCGAGCCCCGCGCAGAAGGTGAACCAGCGGGAGGGGACGGCTTCGTCCTCGGTGTCGGGGGTGCCCGCGGCGAGACCGAGACCGATCGCGCGCTCGCGGTCCTCTCTGAGCGCGTCCAGCAGGGCGCCGGTGGCCTCCACGGCGTCGTTGGGCAGGCCCAGTGCGCGGGCGAAGACATTGGTGGAACCGCCGGGGACCACCGCGAGGCGGGGCAGGCGGTCCAGGTCGGGGCCGTTGTGCAGGAGACCGTTCACGACCTCGTTGACGGTGCCGTCACCGCCGAGCGCGACCACCAGTTCTATGTCGTCGCTCTCCCCGGCCTGCCGGCCGAGGTCCCGTGCGTGCCCGCGGTACTCGGTGGTGACCACCTCGAGCTTCATCTCGCTCGCCAGCGCGTGGATCAAGACATCGCGCGTGCGCGCACTTGTGGTGGTAGCTGCCGGATTGACCACGAGAAGTGCACGCATGCGATGCAGCGTACCTACCGAGGGGTACTGGTCCCAGACCGAGTTAGGGATCCGGTAAGAGATAAGGGCGTGAGTCTCGACACGGTGAGGTGCGGGAGGCGGTGGGGGAGCGGCCGGGGTCCGGCCGCGCGCCGGGGCCCGAGGGATACCCTTCAGGGGTGAGCGCTGAGCAGATCCCCACCCCCGACGCCCCCACCGCAGAGCCCCGTCCCGGACGGCTGACCGCCGCGGCCGCGCTGGCCGCGCTGGAGGGGCTGGTCCTCACCGTGGGGGGCGTGTGGATGCTCGTCCTGGGGGCCACGGGTGGCTCGGGGGACAGGCAGCAGGGCGTGACCCTGGGTGTGACGCTGATCGTGCTCGCGCTGCTGCCCCTGCTGGCCGCCCGCGGTCTGCTGTTGCGCCGCAGCTGGAGCCGGGGCCCCGCGGTCATCACCCAGATCATGGCGCTGCCCGTCGCCTACAGCCTGCTCCAGGCGGACAGCGTGGCGATCCCCGCCGGAATCGCCCTCGCGGCGGTCGCGATCACGGCGCTGGTCCTGCTCGTCAATTCCGAGACGACCCGGGCGCTGGGCATCCGCGGCCCCGGTGCCGCCGAGGAAACCGAGTAGCTCCGGCACTCCGGCAGGGTCCACGCCGGTCGTGAGCCCCGCTCGGCGGCTGCCAGGTCACTCCTCGTCTACTCCTCGACCAGGAGCTTTTCGCGGAGCTGGGCGAGGGTGCGGGCCAGCAGGCGGGAGACGTGCATCTGGGAGATGCCGACCTCCTGCGCGATCTGCGACTGGGTCATGTTGCCGAAGAAGCGGAGAAGCAGGATCCGCTTCTCTCTCGGGGGGAGGTCCTCGAGCAGGGGCTTCAACGACTCCCGGTACTCGACGCCCTCCAGGGCCTCGTCCTCCGCACCCAGCGTGTCCGCGACCGCCGGGGACTCGTCGTCCGTGTCGGGGACGTCCAGCGACAGCGTGGAGTACGCGTTGGCGGACTCCAGGCCCTCCAGGACCTCCTCCTCCGAGATGGCCAGCTTCTCGGCCAGCTCGTGGACCGTGGGAGAGCGCCCGTGCTGTTGCGACAGCTCGGCCGTCGCCGTCGTCAGGGCCAGGCGCAGTTCCTGCAGGCGCCGCGGCACCCGCACCGCCCAGCCCTTGTCGCGGAAGTGCCGTTTGATCTCGCCGACGACCGTCGGAGTCGCGTACGTCGAGAACTCGACGCCGCGCTCCGGGTCGAAGCGGTCGACCGACTTGATCAGGCCGATGGTCGCGACCTGGGTGAGGTCGTCCAGCGGCTCACCGCGATTGCGGAAGCGGCGCGCGAGGTGCTCGACGAGCGGGAGGTGCATGCGGACCAGCTGATTGCGCAGCTCCGCGTACTCCGCGCTGCCGTCCTGCAGCTTGCGCAGCTCGATGAACATAGCCCGCGCGCCGCTGCGGTCCTGAGGGTCGTGCTGGATGTGCTGGGCGCTCGGCCCGTGCTGCGTGCCCTGCACGCTCTGCACCTCTGGCTTGTCGTGTCGCTCGTGCTCGCTCATAGTCCCGCCCGTCACCAGCCGCCGCCCTTCCGAGGACGTGCTCGGCGCGGCACCCTCCGGATCCCGTTGCCCGTCGTCCTGGCCGGAGAGGAGGCTCTCCTGTGCGTCCTCCGGGTGCGGCCGGGCCTGTTCGGGGATGCCGTCGACGCCTTCCACCGCGCGCCGGGGCCCGTCGAGGCCGTCGACACGTCCGGCGGGAAGCTCCCGTGTGCCGCGCTCTTCGTCCCGCACCGGCCCGTCCCCGTTCCTCACGCCGGCCCGGGTCCCGCGCCGCGCTGTTTGTAGAGGCTGATCGAAACGGTTTTGTCCTCGGCGACGGTGGAGTCGACCTTGCCCGCGAGCGCCGACAGGACGGTCCACGCGAACGTGTCCCGTGACGGAGCGTGACCATCGGTGGTCGGAGCGGAGACCGTCACCTCGAGCGAGTCGTCGATGAGCCGGAAGACACAGCTGAGCACCGATCCGGGGACGGCCTGCTGCAGCAAAATCGCGCAGGCCTCGTCCACCGCGATGCGGAGGTCCTCGATCTCGTCGAGGGTGAAGTCCAAACGGGCCGCGAGACCGGCCGTAGCCGTACGCAGCACCGACAGGTAGGCACCCGCGGCCGGCAGCCGGACTTCCACGAAGTCCTTCGTCGCGGGCTCGCCTGCGATCTGGGACACCCTCACCTCCAAGGTGGTACAAGCTCTTTCGAGCTCTTTTCGGGGGCCGAGGGTCGCCCCCCGGGTAACGCGCTAGGTGGTTCAGCGGTGACGCTACCGCGCTCCCAAGTTTCCTGTCCTGGGGACCCCGCCCCTTGCTGTCACTCATAGTAAGCCTATGAGTACGGACAGTGGCTAGGGGTCTGCGGGCCCAAATAGGAAGAGCGCGCGCCGGGTTGACGTACCCAGGCGTCAGACGGTCGAACCGTCCGAGCCGTGGGTCACACCAGTACGTGGTCGACGAAGCACCAGCGCCAGCTCTCACCGGGCTCGAAGGTACGCATCACGGGATGTCCGGTCTCCTTGAAATGCTCCGTCGCGTGCCGCAGCGGCGAGGAGTCGCAGCAGCCGAGGTGCCCGCAGCTCAGACACAGCCGCAACTGCACCGGATGTGTACCGGCGGCCTGGCATTCCAGGCAGGTCTCGCTCAGCGGCCCGGGTTCGGGGTGCTGCAGCTCGTCGGCGTGCGTGCACTGTTTCATGATTGCCAGGTTACGTCGGGCGTGCGGGATGTCGCGCGAAAACGAGGGCGGGCGGAAGACGATGCACGTATTGCCACTGCTGTTGCTGGTCGCGGGGAGCGCCGCGGTCGCCGGGCTCGCTCGTCGCACCCCGGTGCCGGCGCCGCTGTTGCTCGTCGCGGCGGGCCTGGCCGTCTCGTACATCCCTGGAGTGCCCGGATACGAACTCGACCCGGAGATCGTGCTCCCGCTGGTGCTGCCCCCGCTGCTGTACACGGCGGCCAGCGACAGCTCGTACCTCGATCTGAGGGCGCATGTGCGGCCCATCGCGCTGCTGTCGGTGGGGTACGTGCTCTTCGCGACGCTGGCAGTCGGCTGGGCCGCCTATCTGATCGTGCCGAGCCTGCCGCTGCCCGCGGCGCTGGTCTTCGGGGCTGTGGTGGCGCCGCCGGACGCGGTGGCGGCCACGGCGGTGGCGCGCCGGGTGGGGCTGCCCTCGCGGATCACCACGATCCTTCAGGGCGAGTCCCTGGTGAACGACGCGACCGCGATCACCGCCTACAAGGTGGCCCTCGCCGCCGCGGTCGGCGCGGGCGCGACCTGGGCGGGCGGTGTCCGCGAGTTCCTGCTCGCTGCGGTCGGGGGTGTGGTCGTCGGTCTCGTCCTGATGGTGCCGATCCACTGGCTGCGCACGCACCTGAAGGAGGCACTTCTCCAGAACACCCTTTCCTTGTTGATCCCCTTCGTCGCGTACGGGATCGCCGAGCAGGTGCACGCCTCCGGAGTGCTCGCGGTGGTCGTCGTCGCGCTCTACCTCGGGCACCGTGCCTGGGAGGTGGACTTCGCGACCCGGCTCCAGGAGGAGGCGGTGTGGAAGATGGTCGCGTTCGTCCTGGAGTCGGCGGTGTTCGCCCTGATCGGACTGCAACTGCCGGTCGTCCTCAAGGGCCTCGGCCAGTACCAGGGAGCCCAGGCCGCATGGTACGCGGTGGCCGTCTTCCTGGTTGTGGTCGCCGCCCGGTTCGTGTGGGTATACCCCGCCACCTTCCTGCCCCGGATCCTGTCGGCGCGCGTCCGGGAGCGCGAGGGGGCCCTCACCTGGAAGGGGCCGTTCATCATCGGCTGGGCCGGAATGCGCGGGGTGGTCTCGCTCGCCATCGCCTTCTCCATCCCGCTGACCGTGCACGGCGGTGCCTCCTTCCCCGATCGCAACCTCCTCCTCTTCCTCACCTTCACCACCGTCATCGGGACCCTGGTCGTCCAGGGGCTGACCCTGCCCCCTCTCATCCGCCTGCTGAAGCTGCCGGGGCGCGACGTCCAGGCCGAGACGCTCGCGGAGGCGAACGCCCAGGCGCAGGCGTCCCGGGTCGCCGAGGAACGCCTCGGCGCACTCCTCGACGACGACCGCAACGCCCTGCCCCCGCCGCTCGCCGACCGGCTCCGCTCGGTCCTGGAACGCCGCCGCAACGCCGTCTGGGAGCGGCTCGGCGCCGTCAACCCGGTGACCGGGGAGACCGCCGACGACACCTACCGCCGTCTGTCCCGCGAGATGATCAGCGCCGAACGCGAGGTCTTCGTGAAACTCCGCGACCACCGCTACATCGACGACGAGATGCTCCGCACCCTCCTGCGCAGACTCGACCTGGAGGAGGCGGCGGCCTATCGGGAGGCGGCGTAAGGATGCTCAGGGCCGTGCGAGGGCTCAGAACGGTGCCCCCGTGATCACCGCCGCCACCGTCGTCCCCCGTGCGAAAGCCCCCTCCTCCATCAGGGTGACGAGTCCATAGAGCATCTTGGCGACATAGAGACGTTCCACGGGCAGGCCGTGGCGTTGTTCGAAGTCCGCGGCGAAGGTGTCGAGTTCCGGTGTGGTGCGGGCGTAGCCGCCGAAGTGGAAGCGGTCGTCGAGGGACCAGGTGCCGCGGTGGCCGCCGAAGGCGGCTTCCTGGAGGGCGCTTATATCGCCCTCCAGGAAGCCGCCCTTGAGGACGGGGATGCCCAGGGCCCGCTGGCCGGGGGCGAGGCCGGCGGCCAGGCCGGCGAAGGTGCCGCCGGTGCCGCAGGCCAGGGCGGCCACATCGACACCGCCGTGGCCCCGCAGCTCCGCGCCGAGTTCCCGGCAGCCGCGTACGGCAAGGGAGTTGCTGCCGCCCTCGGGGACGACGTACGCGTCCTCGGTGTCCATCGAGCGCAGCAGGGCGGCCAGCGTCTCCGGATCGCTCTTGCGGCGGTACATCGACCTGTCGACGAAGTGCAGTCGCATGCCGTCGGCCGCGCAGCGGGTCAGCGAGGGGTTGAGGGGACGGTCGGCCAGCTCCTGGCCGCGGACCACCCCCACGGTCGTCAGCCCGAGGAGGCGGCCCGCGGCGGCGGTGGCGCGCAGATGGTTGGAGTACGCGCCGCCGAAGGTGACCACCGTGCGGCCCGCTGCGGCGCGGAGGTTCGGGGCGAGCTTGCGCCACTTGTTGCCGATCAGCTCCGGGTGGATCAGATCGTCCCGCTTCAGCAGCAGCCGTACGCCATGGCGCGCGAAGCGCTCGTCCGCGACCTGGTACAGCGGCGAGGGCAGCCGCGGTCGCAGACCGGTCGGGTCGAGCGCTTCGGGGGCGTCCGGAGTGGCCGGGGTGTTCGGGCCGTCCGGGGTTGCGGGGCTGGGCACCCCACCATTGTCGGACACCTGTCCGGTATGCGGGCGGCCGCCCCGCGCCCGTCCGTCACTTGAGGCGGTCGCGGACGCGCTCTCTCATCGAGGCCATCGTGAAGCCGCGCGGGTCGACCTTGCCCGGCTGCCACTCCAGGTGGCCGATGAGCGAACGCTCCGTCCAGTCGTGGTGGCGGCAGATCGCGGCCGCGACCTTCTCGATGGCCTCCAACTGCACCTCGGGCCACGGATCCTTTCCGTCGCCGAGGTTCTCGCACTCGAAGCCGTAGAAGTGGCGGTTGCCGTCGGTATTCGCCTCGTTGTCCGGCGGGAGTGCCTTCTCCGCGATCACGGCGCGCAGCACGTCGTCGTCACCCGGACCCGCGTGGTTGGCCCGGCCGTAGCCCACGAGGTGCAGGACACCGTCCTTGGTGATGACGCCGTGGCACAGCGGACCGGGCAGGTCCGGGCGGCCGTCACGGCAGATCCCGACGGTGTGCTCGCTGCCCGAGGTCACCGTGTGGTGGATCATCACGCCGTACACCGGGCCCCAGGGCCCCTTGTGATTGCGGTTGTGATGCTCCCATTCGCCGACCTCGACGACGGTGAGGCCTTCCTCCCTGAGCCGGTTCAGGAAACCGCCCGCGGACATGGGTGGGGCCATGACCGCCTCCTTCGCACTGCGCGGCGGCCACCGGTCGCGGCCGTCTCGTATCGCAGCTTGTACCCGGAACCAGGGGCTCCGGCCCAGCCGTTCGTACGGTGTGCGAGTCGATCCGGTCAGGGGTGCAGGTGCGTTTGACCAGCGCGTCCACGGCGTGTCCGCGAGGTCCGTCAGGAGCGCAGGAACGCGTCCCCGTTAGCGGCGATGTGGCTCTCCAGCGCCTGCAGGGCCTGCTGGGTCGCCTCGGGGGAGCCGCTGCCGCGCCGCTCCGCGTAGTACGCCGCGCCCAGTCTCTTCAGGAGGTCGCCGCCCGCACGCTGCGCCTGCACCTCGTCGAGCTTCTGCTTGCCCTGCGTGAGCCCTCGCTGCGCCTGTTCCTTGGCGCGGTCCAGGAAGCCTGCCATTGCCGTCTCCTGTCGTCGTCCGTCACCGCGTCAAACGGTTGGCCTGATCTCGGAGTTCCCGCTCGCAACGGCTCCGCGCTGTTCGACGGCCACGACTGCGGCTGTTCGAGGGCAACGACTCCGGCCTGTTCGGTCGATCGACAAAAGCGGACCCTCTGCCCAATCCGCCGTGATCCATTCCCGCTCATTCGTGTAATAGCACCGGCACGCTCCGTGATGGAAGGCTGGTCGGCGCAGATCAGTGCACGACCGGGAGGGCAATTTTCATGTCGGTAGGCGAAGAGGTCCGTGCGGGTCAGGGCAAGCCGCAGCAGAGTCTCGGCACATCGGCCGCGCGGAACCTGGCCACCACCACCAAGTCCGCACCCCAGATGCAGGAGATCAGCTCACGGTGGCTGCTGCGCATGCTTCCGTGGGTGAACGTGCAGGGTGGCACGTACCGCGTGAACCGGCGGCTCAGCTACTCCGTGGGCGACGGCCGTGTGACGTTCGTGAAGACCGGTGACCGTGTGCAGGTCATCCCCGCGGAGCTCGGCGAGCTGTCCGTGCTCCGCTCGTTCGAGGATCAGGAGGTGCTCGGCGAGCTCGCCCAGCGGTGCCAGCAGCGGGAGTTCGCACCGGGCGAAGTGCTCGCCTCGTTCGGCAGTCCGTCCGACGAGGTGTTCCTGCTCGCGCACGGCAAGGTGGAGAAGATCGGCACCGGCCCGTACGGCGACGACGCGGTCCTCGGCGTCCTCGCCGACGGCGCGTACTTCGGCGAGCAGGCGCTCATCGACCCCGACGCCATCTGGGAGTACACGGCCCGCGCCGTCACCGCGGTCACCGTGCTCGCGCTGCCCCGCCGGGACCTCGAGCAGATCGCCGAGCGCTCCGACTCCCTGCGCGGACACCTCACGGAGCTGCGCGCGATTCCGGAGCAGCGCACCAACAAGTACGGCGAGAAGGAGATCGACCTCGCGGCCGGCCACACCGGGGAGCAGGACATCCCCGGCACCTTCGTGGACTACGAGGCCGCGCCGCGCGAGTACGAACTGAGCATCGCCCAGACCGTGCTGCGCCTGCACACGCGCGTGGCCGATCTCTACAACCAGCCGATGAACCAGACGGAGCAGCAGCTCCGCCTCACCGTCGAGGCGTTGAAGGAGCGCCAGGAGCACGAGCTCATCAACAACCGGGAGTTCGGACTGCTCAACAACTGCGAGTACGACCAACGGCTCCAGCCGCACGACGGCGTGCCCAGCCCCGACGACCTGGACGAGCTGCTCAGCCGCCGGCGTGGCACCAAGCTGTTCCTCGCCCACCCGCGCGCGATCTCCGCGTTCGGCCGCGAGTGCAACAAGCGCGGACTGGTCCCCGAGAGCATCGAGATCGCGGGCAACCGCATCCCGACCTGGCGCGGCGTGCCGCTGTTCCCGTGCAACAAGATCCCCGTCAGCGACACCCGTACGACCTCGATCATCGCCATGCGTACCGGTGAGGCCGAGCAGGGTGTCATCGGCCTCCAGCAGGCGGGCATCCCGGACGAGATCGAGCCGAGCCTGTCGGTGCGTTTCATGGGCATCAACGAACAGGCGATCATCTCCTACCTGGTGACGGCGTACTACTCGGCGGCGGTTCTCGTGCCGGACGCCCTCGGCATCCTGGAGAACGTCGAGATCGGCCGCTGGCGGTGACCTTCCCGACGCCGGCCGTCGTGTTCCCGCCCGATCAGGCGGGAACACCGGGGACGAGGCGGGGTCCGGCCGAGACCCTGGACAGGCCGGGCCTCATCGGCAAGCCCATGGACGGCGGTTCCTTGGACGGCGGTCCATCGGGCGGCGGTTCCGCGGACAGGAGGCCCATGGAACGGCAGGTCGCGCCCGGTCCGCTGGACGGACAGGAAGCGGCGGGCATCCTGGAGCACGCCCGGGCGTCCGTCGACCCCGAGCTGCGCAGGGCCATCGACTCGCTGCCGGGATCCATGCGCCGGATCGCGCTCTATCACTTCGGCTGGGAGCACGCGGACGGCAGCCCGGCGGCGGGCAACGCGGGCAAGGCGATCCGTCCGGCCCTCGTGCTCACCGCCACGGGAGCGCTCGGCGGTCAGCACGCGGCCGCCGTACAAGCCGCGGCCGCCGTGGAGTTGATCCACAACTTCACGCTGTTGCACGACGACGTCATGGACCGGGACACCACCCGAAGACACCGCCCCACCGCGTGGACCGTGTTCGGCGACGCCGACGCGATCCTCACCGGGGACGCCATGCAGGCGCTCGCGCAGCGGCTGCTCGCCGAGGACTCGCACCCGGCGTCCCGGGCCGCCGCCGCCCGGCTCGCGTCCTGCGTCGTCGAGCTGTGCGAGGGACAGCACGCGGACACGGCCATGGAGAAGCGCGGACCCGCCGAGGTCACCCTCGACGAAGTGCTCGCCATGGCCGAGGCCAAGACCGGCGCGCTGCTCGGCTGCGCATGCGCGCTCGGCGGGCTGTACGCGGGGGCGGACGAGGAGGACGTCGAGGCGCTGGACGCGTTCGGCCGGGAGGCCGGGCTCGCCTTCCAGCTGATCGACGACGTGATCGGGATCTGGGGGGACCCGAGCCGCACCGGCAAGCCGGCCGGGGCGGATCTCATCGCCCGCAAGAAGTCCCTGCCGGTGGTCGCCGCGCTCGCCTCCGGCACCCCGGCGGCGACGGAACTCGCCGAGCTGTACGGAGTTCCCTACGAGGAAGGGGAGCTGGAGCGCACGGTGCTGGCCGTCGAGCGGGCGGGCGGCCGTGACTGGGCGCAGCTCCAAGCGGCCGACCGGATGTCCCGGGCGATGCACGAGCTGTCCCGGGCGATCCCCGACCCTGAGGCGGCGGGCGGCCTCCTCGCGCTCGCGGAGTTCGTGACGCGGCGCAGCAACTGACCCGCTCGGCCTTCAGATGACCCGTTCGACCCTTCAGAAGGGCGGTTGAAGACCCCGGGGCCTTTGGGACCGTACGGCACCTGACCTCCGTACGGCACCGGGCTCCGGCCGGAACGGGTCCCGCGCATCCCCACGGTGCGCGGGGCCTGCCCCTCTCGGGCCCGGACAGGCCCGACAGGCCCGACAGGCCCTAGGCTGCAACAGCCGTACGATCAGCGGCGGTTGAGGCGAGAGGGTGGGACATGGGCGTGGTGATCCGGACGGCGGACGAGGGCGATCGGGAGCTGGTCGCCCGGCTGCTCGACGAGGCGTTCCAGGACGACCCGGTGAGTGTCTGGGTCTTTCCGGACGCGGCGCACCGCCGCGCCAAGCACCCCGGACTGATGGGGATGTTCACCGAGGTCGTGCTCGCCGAGGGCCGCGTCGACGTCACGGAGGACGGCTCGGCGTGCGCGCTGTGGCTGTCCGTGCCCGCCGACGCCGGCCACGCCGACGACGAGGACGACGGTCCCGTACGGCTGCGTGAGGCCGTCGACCCGGACAACGAGCGGGTCGAGCTGATCGGCCGCCTGACGGCCGGGATCCACCCCGCGGGCCGCGCCCACGAGTACCTGTGGATGATCGGCGTGGCGCCGCAGCGCCAGGGCGAGGGACTCGGCACCGCGCTTGTCCGGTCGGTCCTCGACCGCTGCGACCGCGAGGGCCTGTCGGCCTATCTGGAGGCGAGCAACGCCGACAGCCGACGGCTCTACGAGCGTCTCGGCTTCGACCTCACCGGGCGCCCCCTCGACCTGCCGGACGGCCCGCGGATGTGGCCGATGTGGCGCGAGCCGCAGCCCGAGCGGAGGGCCTGATCGGACCGGGGCTCACCCCCTCCGGCACCTGGCTTCCGGGCCGGGGCTCTCCGGGACGATCGTCGCCACGATCCGTTCGAGCAGCTCGTCGGGTACGGCGACGCCGGGGAGTACGCCGTCCAGCACTCCGGGCAGTGCCAGGTGCTCCAGGAGCAGCCCGAGCACGTCGAGGTGGAGCACCGTGACGGTCTCGTCGCCGCCGGGCAGACCGGCGGCGCGGTGGAACTCGATGCCCTCCTCCAGATCTCCGCGTACCGACTCGGCGTACGAGGCGCGCAGCGTCCGGCGGCGGGTGGCCTCCAGGCGCAGCTCGAAGAGGGCGAGATGGCCCGTGCGGTCGCGGATCGCGCGGGCCGGCAGATAGCGCATGAACGCCAGCACCAGGGAGCGGTCTCGCGGCCCCTTCAGCAGCCCGGCGAGAACGGCGGGCTGCGGCGCGAGGCGCCGAGCTCGTCATCAAGACGTACCCGGTGATGCCGGGCTCCGGCATGCCGACGTTCGGCGCCGACTTCGCCGTCACCGAGTTCGCCCTCGACTAGGTGCGCGCGTTCAAGAACGGTGTCTACGTGCGGACGTACAACAGGAAGCGCTGAAGCCTCTCCCGCCCTACCCTGAATGCATGGGCACCGATGAGCATGTCTGCCCCGCGTGCCGGCAGCCGGTCACCACCGTCGTGCGGCGCCACAAGACGCTGGGTGCGTTCGTTCCCGTATGGGGTCCCGGCCCCTGCCACAACCCCGAGTGCGAGGCGTACGTCGGCGAGCCCGGGGCCGGAGCCGGGTCCAGAGGCGGCGCGGGGTCCCGGTCCGTACCCGCGACCGGATCTGAACCCGGCAGGGACACCGGGGAGACCCGGGAGCCTCCCGGGGAGTCCGTCGCGGAAAAATCCTGACGCGCGCACCCGTGCAGAGAGACGCGGGTCGGCTCCGACGTCCTGTGTGAGAGCCGTCCACCACGGGCGGTCCGAGCCGGGGAAGCCGAAGGAGCGACTCATGAAGTACCTGGTGATGGTGCAGGGCACGCAGGCGGACTACGAGGGCATGCGGGGCAAGGGTTGCGCGCACGCCCCGGCCTGGAGCTAGTGCCGCGGCAGGCAACGTTCGCCCCGTCGCGACGCCCGGCACGCACTCTCGCCGCACCGGCCGAAAGCCCAAGTACGTCCAGTACGAGGACTTCCGGCCGGCA